>NZ_JBSGBF010000119.1:0-21240 GCF_053601115.1 Streptomyces sp. NPDC004788 | reverse complement strand
GGAAGCGCTGCTTCCGGGGGTCGTGCTTCTCGACGAGCGGACCGTCGGCGAGGGACCGCCGACGGGCGGGCCGTCAGTACGCCGGGGCGGCCTTCGGGTTCGGGCCGTAGGCGTTGTCGTGCGAGGCCCCCTCGGTGGCGAGGAAGACGATCAGGATGATGGCGCCGACGAACGGGATCAGGTCGATCAGGATCCACCAGCCGGAGCGCCCGGTGTCGTGCAGTCGGCGGACGGTCACGCCGAGGCTGGGCAGGAGCACCGCCAGGGCGTAGATCGTGTACAGCAGCGGGTAGGTGCCTATCGCCATGTCGATGACCATGACGATGATCGCCGCGATGATGTTGAACAGCGCGAACATCCAGAATTCCTGGCGGCGCGCCCGGCCGGTGAATACCGCGTACTTCTTGAGAACGTCGAGGTACCAGTTCACTTTTCCCCCCAAGCACTGGTGGTGTGAGCGGGAGCCTGTCCCTGTGGAGCAAGCTTTACGCAGAACTTATGTGGCTCAAACCTGGGGGGTCAATGAGTTACCGAAGAGTGGCCTTTCACAGGCACGGGTGGGACCAAAGTGAACGGCGTCGACTCCTCGTGCCAAGGAGTCGACGCCGTTCGCGGGAGAGGATCAGGCGGTTACGTCCTTCTCTTGCTCATGAGGAGTCCGCCGGCCACGAGGGCGAAGAGGCAGACGCAGGCGCCGGTGATGACATTGCTGACGATCGCGCCGGTGCTGGGGAACCGCGAGACCACCCACGGGGAGGCGATGAGCCACGCACCGAGCAGCAGCACCACGAAGTTGAGGTCCTGCGACCGCTCCGGAGCCATCGACATGGCGAGACCGAGGCCCGCGAGCGCGATGCCGACGATCAGGTTGCTGATGGCGAGCTCCGGCTTCGCGGCTGCGAAGTGGACCGTCCAAGCGGAGACCGCGGCGTAGATTCCGGCGAGGATCACAAGCTCCTCGACGGCCGCCACACCCCGGGTCTGGAGCATACGGGCGTAACGGTCCCGCATTTCTCCGGCGTCCGGGTGTCCTCTGATGTCACCTGGACGGTGAGAGAGGTCGGCCATGTGACTCGCCTCCTTCTGGCGTCTTCCACATCTGACCGCGTTGCGGCATCGACGCCGCGGTTTCATTGTGCGCTTATCTGGCCTTTATGTGTAGATCTGCCCGATAAGGGATCCGCACAGAAAACCGCCGCGTGATATGCCCGGATCCACCAAACGGCGCCGCGCCTTCAACAAAAAGTCTGGAAATCAGCGGCCGTACGGCACGGTCATGATCTCCATGTTGTGCCCGGACGGATCGAGGAAATAGGCGCCCCGGCCGCCGAACAGCCCGTTGACCTCGCCGGGCCGGCCGTGGTGCGGGTCCGCGTAGTACGTGACGCCCTTCCGCTCCAGGCGGGCGATCATCGTGTCGAACTCCTCGTCGGGGACGAGGAAGGCGTAGTGGGTGGGGGTGAAGTCGGCGTCCGTCTCGTAGTAGTCGAGGGTGACGCCGTTGCCGGTGTCGATCGGCAGGAACGGCCCGAACGGTGCACCGACCTCCAGGCCGAGCACCTCGGCCAGGAATTCGGCGGACGCCCGCCTGTCACGGGCGTGTACGACGGTGTGGTTGAGCTCGACGGCCACAGGGAGTCCTTTCGCAGGGTGAGCGCTGGTCGCGGTCCTTCTCCCGTACCTGCGTGCGGCATGCGCGCACGGTACGGGGCGGACGACCGCGGCGGACCCCGCGCCCACCACCCGGCGGCGCTCACGCCACGGCCGGGCGCCTCTCTCGATCACGGCCCATGGCCGACCCGGCAGTCATACCGCCACGCTAACCCCGGTGGATCTTCCGGGCAACGACGTTTACGCGCCACACCGGCCGGCCCCGCGCACCCGCGTGCGGCGACCGTCGCGCGGCGTAGCCTGGAAGTGGACTCGGGGGTCTCACGTTCCACCGCCGGGAGGCGGACGAAACATGACCGGAATCGTTTCCAGGAGCTTCGACTCCGCAGACGAGGTCCGCCCGTTCGAGGGTGGCAAGGGCAGGCTGGACCTGCTGACCACCGACAGCGGCGCGGTGGGCCGGGCCGTGTTCGAGCCGGGCTGGAAGTGGTCCGAGCACGTGAAGCCCCTCGCGGGCACCGACAGTTGTCAGGCCCACCACGTCGGCTACGTGGTCAGCGGCCGGATGACGGTCGTCATGGACGACGGCGAGTCCGCCGACCTCGTGCCCGGCGAGTTCTACGAGATCCAGCCGGGACACGACGCCTGGGTGGTCGGCGACGAGCGCTGCGTGGCCCTCGACTGGGTCGGCTTCGTCGACTACGCGAAGTCCCCCGGCTCCTGAGGACGTTCGGCTCCAAGAGGCGTCCGCTCGCTGAAGCTCGGGATGCCTGAAGCTCCGGACGCCTGAAGCTCGGGACGCCTGAAGTTCCGGACGCCTGAAGTTCCGGACGCCTGAAGCTCCGAGCGCGGTCAACTGTGCGCGGGGTCCCGGGCGGCCGGTTCAGGCATGGCCGAAACGCACGCCCTCCCAGGGCACCCGGTCAGCGGGGAACGAGTGCGGTGAACGCCCGCCCAGCGTGCGGGGCGCCGCCGCCTCGATGACCGGGTCGACGTCCTCCACCTCCCGCAGCCACGCGCCGAGCGCGTCGCGCAGACCGTCCGCGACGCGCCGGTGCGAGGTGAACCCGGCCAGGTTCTCCAACTCGTAAGGATCGGCCGCGAGGTCGTACAACTCGGTCTCCCGGTAGCGGTCCGCCGCCGCCTCCTGCCAGGCGTCGGCCGCGGTCGCCGCGGTCACCACGTACTTCCACCGGTCCGTGCGCACCGCCCGCCCGATGACGTCCTCGCTGACCTGGACGAACACCGAGAACGGCCGGTCGGGTTCGCCGCTCCCGCCGACCAGCGGACGCAGCGAACGGCCGTGCACGCCCTTCGGTACCTCGATGCCCGCCGCGTCGAGCAGTGTCGGCATCAGGTCCACCGTGGACACCGGCTGCCGGATCAGGCCGCCGCCGCGGAAGCCGGGACCGGTGAGGGCGAAGGGCACGCGTACGGAAGCCTCGTGGGCGGAGCGCTTGTACTCGCCGTTGCGCGTGCGGAAGTGCGAACCGTGGTCGGCCGTCCACGCCAGCAGGGTGTGATCGTCGATGCCCAGGCTGCGCAGTGAGTCGCGCAGCCGCCCCACGCCCTCGTCGACCCGCTTGATCTGGCCGAGGTAGCCGCCCAGATGCCGGTGCGCGCCGCCCTGGGCCGCGCCCGGGCTGAGCGCCGCCAGGTCCGGTGGCAGCCACCGGCCCTCGTACCGCTCCCGGTAGCCGGCCGGAGCCGGGTAGTCGTCGGTCGGGTTCTGGTGATGGGGCTCCAGGAGCGAGAGGAAGAGCAGGAAGGGGCGGTCGTGGTGGTCGGCGACGAACCGGATCGCCGCGTCGATCAGTGCGTCCGAGCGATAGCCCGGCAGCCGCACCGGCCCGCCCTCCTCGTCGTACAGCACCGTCCGGTACGCGTCCGAGGTGAACTCCAGCCGGTCCGAGGCCAGCCAGCGCTGGTAGCCGCCGCGCAGCCCGGCCGGCACGGGGCCCGCGGGATGCCCGTCGCCCGCCAGGTGCCACTTGCCGATGTAGCCGGTGACATAGCCGGCCGCGGCGAAACACCCCGCCAGGGTCGGGATGCCGGCCGCGAGCGGAAGTCCGTTGCGGAACACCCCGGTCGCCGTCGGGAAACGGCCGGTCTGCAGCGCCGCCCGCGCGGGTGCGCACACCGGGTTGGGAGTGATCGCCTGCTCGACGAGCGTGCCCTCGCGGGCCAGCCGGTCGAACTCGGGCGTCACACCGGCCGGGTTGCCGTGGGCGCCCGTGGTGTCCCACCGCTGCTGGTCGGTGAGCACCACGAGCACGCTGGGCCGGGAGGTCGGCATGCGAATCCCTTCGAGGTGGGGGAGGGGAGGGATGGCAGGGAGAGGCGGGTGGGGAGGGGACGGCCGGGGAGCCGAAGTGCGTGGACGCTCCGTCAATTTCGCAGACGAGGCGAGGCCCGCGCCAGAGGTCAAGCCGGACGAACAGGGGGCAGGATCCGGCCGGGGGCCATCGTCCCGGCGGGCGAATGGGCGTGGCCGCCGTCGGGCGGGGGGCGGGGCGCCGCTGGCCGGCCCGGAATGGGCGTGGTCGCCGTCAGGGCCGGGCTGCCACGATCCCGGCATGAGCCGGGATCACCGGGGCCGGCCGCCCCGCACCACCGACGAACGCGCCGCCGCACCGCCCTCACCGCCATGCGGGACTTCCAGCGCGGACAGGCGAGCGTGGCGGGGCAGGCGGGGGACGGCGGCGAGGACGGCGGGGGAGGGTTGTTATCGTCGCCCGCATGCCTGAACTGATCACCCCCACCGCCCGGCTGCACACCTCCTGGCTGGAGGCCCACGCCGAGTGGGCCCCCGGCGAGAACCAGGACGGCGCCGGCCTGTGGCTCGCCCCGGACGCCGACCTCACCGACCCGGGGGCCTTCGCCGACTGGGTCGCCCTGCTCCGCGCGCAGGCCGACCGGAGCCGGCCCTTGGCCGACGGCCGCGTCCACGCCACCAACTGGTGGATCGTGGAGGACGACACGTACCTCGGCGCCATCGACCTGCGCCATGAACTCAACGACTTCCTGCTGAAGGCCGGCGGCCACATCGGCTACAGCGTGCGCCCCTCCGCCCGCCGCCGCGGCCTCGCCACCTGGGCGCTGGCGGCCGTCCTGGTCGAGGCCCGCGCCCTCGGCATCGACCGCACCCTCCTCACCTGCGACGACACCAACATCGCGTCGGCCCGCACCATCGAGCGCAACGGTGGTGTCCTGGAGGACGTCCGCGAGACCGAGGTCGGTCTGAAGCGGCGCTACTGGATCGCCGTGTAGGCGTCCGTCACCGTGTCTGCGGCGCACCCCGCGCGCTCGTACGCGTGCCGCAGCGCCGCCGCCGCGTGCTCGCGGGCGACCTCCTCGTAACCGAAGCGCTGGTGCGCGAGCCGTACGACGTCCCCGACGGTCACGATCGCCGGCTCGCCGCGCCCCGCCCTGCCCCGGGCGGCGGTGACGGCGAGCTCGGCGGAGCGGCTCAGGGCCCGTACGTACGCCTGCCAGGCCAGCGCCCGGGCCCGGCGCGGGGCGAGCGGGCGCACCGCGCGGCCCTTCCAGCGGCCACCAGCCGCCATGAGGACGGCGCCGGCCGCCACCACCAGGACGCCGAGCGCGGCGTCGGGACTCACGTTCACAACGCCTCCCTTCCCCGGCCCGGAGCGGGCCGAACCCGTCGGAGAAGACGACGGTACGGGGGCGGAGGATGCGTGACACCGTCAACTTACTCGTGTCACCATGGGGTGAGCAGCAGCCGCCACCGCACCGGTCAGGCCCAGGAAGGCACGCCCCATGACCACCGAGAACCTCCTCGTCGCCACCACCCGCGGCCCGGTCCGCGGCGAGCGCCGGGCCGACGGAAGCTGCCGCTTCCTCGGCATCCCGTACGCGCAGCCGCCCGTCGGCCCGCTCCGCTTCGCCGCCCCCGTGCCGCCCGAGCCGTGGACCGAGCCGCTGGACGCGACCGCGTACGGGCCGACCGCCCAGCGCCGCCCCTTCGCCGAGGTCACCACCATCCCCGAGCCGTCCATCCCGGGCGAAGGCGTGCTCAACCTCAACGTCTTCACCCCCGCGACCGACCCGGAGGCCGGGCTTCCGGTGCTCGTGTGGATCCACGGCGGCGGTTACCTGGCGGGCTCGGCCGCCAGCCCCTGGTACGACGGGGCCGCCTTCAACCGCGACGGCGTCGTGTTCGTCTCGCTCGGCTACCGGCTCGGCATCGAGGGCTTCCTGCACCTGGACGACGCTCCCGACAACCGGGGCGTACGGGACTGGGTCGCCGCCCTCGAGTGGGTCCGCGACAACATCGCGCGCTTCGGCGGCGACCCGGCGAAGGTGACGATCGCCGGGCAGTCGGCGGGCGGCGGCGCCGTCCAGACCCTGCTCGCCGTGCCGTCGGCCCGTGGCCTCTTCCGTGCCGCCCTGTCCGTCTCCGGCGCCGTGACCCGGCCGGACGGGCCGGAGGTCGCCCGGGCCGTGTCCCGGCTCTTCACCGCCCGGACCGGCCTGCCGGCCACGGCCGCCGCGCTCCAGGACCTGAGCGACGACGAACTCCTCGACCTCCAGGACCGGCTCGGCGAACCCGGCCCGGACCGCGAGGGCCTGCCGCCGATGCTCTCGCTCGTGCCCTTCGCCGACGGCGAGCTGATCCCCGAGCCCGTCCTGGACGCGCTCAGCCGGGGCGACGCCGGCGCCGACGTGCCACTGATGCTCGGCTTCACCGCGCACGAGTTCAACATGATCCCCGGCCCCGGCGCCGACGGCCCGCCGCTGGCGGTCCTGCTCGGCGGCCTCGGCCTCACCGAGGACCGCGCCGCCGCCTTCGCCGAGACGTACGCGGACACCGCCCCGTCCGGCCTCTTCGGCCAGGCCCTCACGGACGTCACCTTCCGCGCCCCGGCCCTCGCCGTCGCCGACGCCCGCGCCGCGCTCTCCCGGCCCACCTGGCTCTACCAGTTCGACTGGGCCTCGCCCGTCAACGGCCAGGCGTACCACTGCCTGGACCTGCCCTTCGCCTTCGACCTGCTCGACGCCGAGGGCGTCGAGGCCGCGGCGGGTCCCACCCCGCCCAAGGCGCTCGCCGACGCGCTGCACGGCGCCTGGGTCGCCTTCGTCACGCAGGGGGATCCGGGCGGAGACTGGCCTCCGTACGCGGCCGGCGCACGTGTGACGAAGATCTGGGACGCGACTCCGCGGACGGAGGAGGACCCGTTCGGCGAGCTGCGGGCGATCTGGCTCGGCTGATCCTGGATCGGGATAAAGGATCCAAGATCCTTTATCGGGGATCCCGGACCCTGTAGTTCGGATCCAAGATCCCGGATCCAAGATCCCGGATCCAAGATCCCGGATCCTGAGTCCAGGATCTTGGATCCCCCCGTGCCGTCTCAGCCCAGCGGCACGCTCCGGTAGTGCGTCGTCAGGCGGCCGTCCTCCGTCAGCAGATGGAAGGCCAGCGACGGGGCCAGCTCGTCGCGGAACACGTAGTCCGCCGGGCCGCTCTGCTCCCACGGCAGCTTGCTCATCGACACCACACCAGGCGCCACCAGGACCGGGCGGCCCGCGAAGGTGGTGGCCGTGGCGGAGTGGGTGTGGCCGCAGAGGAAGGCCGTGAGGGAGGGGTGGCGACGGGCCAGTTCCGCGAGCCGGTGCTCGCCGAACTGGCGGATGCTGTCGACGAACGGGATGCCGAGGGCCGTCGGCGGGTGGTGGAAGCCCACGAGAACCGGCGTGCCGGCGGGCGTGCGGGACAGCTCCTCGTCGAGCCAGGCCAGCGTCTCCTCCTCCAGGTAGCCCTCGTCCTTGCCCGGCACCGAGGAGTCGCACAGCGCGAGGACGAAGCCGTCGGCGCGCAGCACCTGGTTCACCGGCGCGTCCGGGGCCGGCGGTTCGGTGCCGAGGAGGACCCGGCGGAAGACGTCGCGGCGGTCGTGGTTGCCGGGACAGGTGAGCACCGGGTGCCGGGAGGTGAGCACGTGGTCGCGCAGCCATGCGTACTCGGACTCCTCGCCGTGGTCGGCGAGATCGCCGGTGACGATCACCGCGTCCAGGTCGTACGCGAGCGAGTCCAGGTACGCCATCGTGGCCTGCGTCCGCTCCCTGCTGCGCGGCGAGGCGTCGTCGATGTGGGTGTCACTGAGGTGCGCGATCACGATCACGGTGGTGTCCCTTCACGTTCGGTCCCGGGCCGCGGCGCTGTTCACGCCGGTTCCGCAGCGGAACGTATCGCGCTCCCCGGCGCGCCCGCCCGGGCCAACGGCCCCGGATTGGCCCTTTCCTGACACTCCGGCACGGCTAGCATCCGGATCGTCCCGCCGCACGGCAGGGACCCCGCCGAAGGGAACAGCCATGCTCAAGCGGTTCGCCGAACTCTCCACCCCGCTGGTCGCCGACGCCTGCGTACGGCTCGGCGAACCGCTGCGGGCCGCGCCCGCCGGCGTCGTGCCCGTGGTGCCCGGGCGCCGGGCGGCCGGCCGCGCCCTGCCCGTGCGGCACTACGGCAGCGTCGACGTCTTCCTGGAGGTCTTCGCGACCCGGGCCGCCCCCGGCGACGTGCTCGTCATCGACAACGCGGGCCGCCGGGACGAGGCGTGCGTCGGCGACCTCGCCGTCCTGGAGGCCGAGGCCGCTGGGATCGCCGGCGTCGTCGTATGGGGGCTGCACCGGGACACGCCCGACCTGGTGGAGATCGGGCTGCCGGTCTTCTCGTACGGGGCCCACGCCCCCGGCCCCGTACGGCTCGACCCGCGCGGTCCCGAGGCGCTGCGCACCGCCCGGTTCGGCGAGCAGACGGTCAGCGCCGACGACGTGGTGTTCGCCGACGACGACGGCGTCCTCTTCGTGGCGGCCGGCCGCGCCGAGGCCGTGCTGGACACCGCCGAGGAGATCTTCCGCACCGAGCGGAACCAGGCCCGGCGGATCCGGGCCGGGGAGACGCTGCGCGACCAGACCCGGTTCGCCGAGTACCTGGAGCGGCGGGCCGAGGACCCCTCGTACACCTTCCGCCGGCATCTGAGGCGGATCGGCGGTGCGATCGAGGAGTGAGGCCGGCCCGGTTCCGCCCGTCGCCGTCGGCGTCGGAGGGGCGGTGAGATCGACAAGCAGCCCTCGGAGGCCGGCCGGCCCCCGGGCCCGGGCCCGGTCGTCCCCCCCGCCCGGCTCAGCCGGCGCGGAAGCCGGTCGTGCCGTCGGGCAGCACCGCCTCGACCTCGGCGCCGTGCTCGACGGTGCGGCTGACCGTGCAGTACTTCTCGTGGGTGAGCCGGACCCCGCGGGCGAAGACGTCCGCCGCCCGCGGGTTGTTGTCGGGCAGCTCGAACTCGTAACTCACCCTGATCCGCCCGATCCGGCCGTCGTCCTCGGGGCCGGCGACGCCCTCCACCACGATCCGCAGGTCGTCGTGGTCGACGGCCCGCGCCGTACGGTCGATGACCAGGCCGCCGCAGCCGCCCATCGCCGCGAGCAGCAGCTCGACCGGCGTGAACGACGGCTGTGCGTCCGCGTCGTCGGCGGCGGCGATCCGCACCTCGGCGCCGCGGTCGTTGCGGGCGGTCCAGGTGCGGTAGCCGGTGCGGACGGTCTCGATCCGGTACTCGTCGGCCATGGCGGCGGGTTCTCCTCAGGGGCGTACGTGGTTCGGACGCGGGCACGCGCGCGCGTGCCCGCACCCCATCCCATCACTCCCCGGAGGCCGCGCCCGACACGGGCACGCGCGAGGCCACGCGAACCCGCTCGTCCTCCCGCACCACGTCCTGCCGCGCAACAACCTGCCGGACCACGTCCGCCCAGGCGTCCGCCACCGTGCCCCACACCGCCCGCAGTCGCGCCTCCGCCTCCCGTACGGACGCGACCACGCCGTCCGGGTCGCGGCCGTCGGCCCGGACCCGGGGCGCGTCGGCCGCGGCCCACCCGGCGATCGTGCCGGTCAGCGCCTCCGGATGGAACTGCACGCCCCAGGCGCACGCGCCGACCCGGAACGCCTGGTGGCGGCAGTCGTCGCCGGTCAGCAGCGGCACCGCTCCGGACGGCAGCCGGTCGACCTCGTCCCAGTGCCACTGGGCGGCCGGGGCGCCCTCGGGCAACGCCCCGAACAGCGGGTCACCGTCGGCCGCGGGCAGCCGCCGCAGCGGTACGGTGCCGAGCTCGGGGCCCTCGTCGCGTACGGCCACGGAGCCGCCCAGCGCGTACGCGAGGAGCTGGCCGCCCAGACAGATGCCGAGGACAGGAACGCGGGCCTCGACCGCCTCCCGTATCAGCGCCCCGACCCGGGGCAGCCACGGCGCTGCGGCGTCGTCCTCGCAGTTGACCGAGCCGCCCAGCACGATCAGCCCGGACCAGCCGTCGAGCGAGACCGGCAACTCCTCGCCGCGCCACGGGTGATGGACCCGGGCGTCGAGTCCGGCCACCCGCAGCCGCTCGCCGACCAGGCCGGGCCCGGCGCCGTTCTCGTGCTGCACCACCAGTACCTTCGTCACAGTCGCCCCACCTCCACGAAGTCCGTTGCTGTCGAGGATGGCCGAAGAAACGTCTCGGCGGGTCCGATCGCACTGCTTGGCCGTGCCCACGGTGGTCGCCCGGCGCCGAGTACGTGCCGCGGGCTGAGTACCCGGGGCGCGGGAACTGAGTACCGGCTCCCATGTCCCGGGCCGGGCCCCGGCGCTGGAATGGCCCCATGACCACCGACGCCTCCCCGCGCACCCGCCCCCTCCACCAGGTCACCGCCACGGCCACCGCCACCGGTTCGGCCCTCGCCGTGGCGCTGCTGCCGGTCGTGGTCGGGGCGCTGCTCGCCCGCTCGGCCGGCGGCGACCCCATGGCGTCCGTCAACGCGCTCATCACGGGCGGCGGCCCGCGGACCCGGCTGTCCCGCGCCACGCTGCGCGGCTGCGGCGACCGCGCGGTCGCCCGGGCCCGCGGCGCCTGGGATCAGTCGCCCCTGCGTGCGTGGAGGAAGCCCTGCGGCGTGCGCTGCTCCGGGCCGGGCTCGCGGACGAGGCGCGCGGTCACGGCGAGGCCGGCGTCGGCGAGCATGGACGCGACGCGCTCGACCGGGTACCGGTAGACGTCCAGGTCGACCTCGTGCCCGTACGCCCGCTCCAACCGCACCCGCTCGTCACCGACCTTGAACGCGAGGAGCAACGGCGCGCCCGGCGCGAGCACGCGGTGGAACTCGGCGAAGGCCACGGCGAGTTCCGCCGGTGCCATGTGCACGGTCGAGTACCAGGACAGCGCCCCGGCGAGCGAGCCGTCCGCCAGGTTCAGGCCGGTCATCGACCCGACCTCGAAGCGCAGCCCGGGATACGACTCCCGGGCCACCCGGATCATCCCGGGGGACAGGTCCACACCGAACGCGTCCACCCCGAGCCCCCGCAGGTACTCCGTCACCCGCCCCGTCCCGCACCCGAGATCCCCGACCAGCCCGCCGCCCGCTGTCCGCACCTCCTCGGCGAAGGCGACGAGCATGGCCCGGTCGAGCGGCGTGGTCGCCAAGTCGTCGGCCAGCAGCCGCTGGTAGGAGGCGGCGACGGTGTCGTAGGAGGTACGGGTGGCGGTGACGCGCTCGGACTCGGTCATGACGGGGGAGGGTAGCCCACCCCGCTGACAGCGCCGTCTCCGTACGACCCCCGGCCCGTTTGCGGAGCTGCGGTGAAAAGTGAGCCGTTCCCGTCCTGCCGGTCCGCCGGACGGGTGATGATCCACTCGTCATAACTGCCGAGTAACCTCATCGGCTCACCCCTCGTCGAAAGGGCAGCGCCCATGGAAGCGCAGGACCGCGCCGCACAGCACGAACCGGAAGCCGGGCCGCCGCGTGGCGTCGGGCGGCGGCGATTCCTCGGGTACGTGCTGGCGGCGCCGACCCTCACGGTCGCCGCGCAGCTCGGGGTGGAGGTGCTCGCGCCCGCGCGGGCGGAGGCGCTCGTGCCCGGGGTGGTGCCGTCGCTGCCGGGGCCCGCCGACATCTACGACCTCAACGACATGCTCACGCACGCCGCGCTGCCCACGGCGAACCTCATCACCATCCGCGTCGACCCGGACGGCACCGCCCACTTCGCGCTGCCCCGCGCCGAGGTCGGGCAGGGCATCACCACCTCCACCGCGATGCTCATCGCCGAGGAGCTGGACCTGCCGGTCGACCGGATCAAGGTGACGCTCGCCGACGCCCGTCCCGAGCTGCTCTTCAACCAGCTCACCGGCGGCTCCAACACCACCATCTCCACCTTCACCCCGGTCCGCGTCGCCGCCGCCGTGGCCCGTGGCCGGCTGCTGCGCGCCGCCGCGCTCGAACTCGGCGAGGCCGTCGAGACGCTGACCGCCAAGGCCGGGATCATCACCTCTGCGACCGGCGTCCGGCTGAGCTACGGCGAGCTGGCCGTGAAGGCCGCCGCGCTCGCCGACACGCAGGTGTCCGTCACCCTCAAGGACCCCGCGCAGTTCCGCGTCATCGGCACCGCTCAGCGCCGTGTCGACGCGCTGGAGGCCGTCACCGGCCGCAAGAAGTTCGCCATGGACGTCCAGGTCCCCGGCGCCCTGCCCACCATGGTCTGCCGCCCGCCCACGATCAACGGCACCGTCCGCTCGGTCGACAACCTGGCCGAGGTCCGGGCCATGCCCGGCATCACCGACGTCGTCGCCGTCTCCACCGGCGTCGCCGTCCGCGGCCGGACGTTCGGCCAGTGCATCGACGCCGTCCGCGCCCTCAAGGTCACCTGGGGCCCGGGCACCGCCGAGGGCGCCTCCGACGCGACCGTGCTCGCCGAGCTCCGCAAGGCCGAACCGCCCCTCCTCGTCCCGCCGCTCGACCTGCTCACCAAGTCCGTCGACGCCCGCTTCACCTTCCACTTCGCCAGCAACAGCGCCCTGGAGACCAACAGCGCCGTCGCCGACGTCCGCCCCGACTCCGCCGAGATCTGGGCCAGCCTCAAGTCGCCGATCGTCGCCCGGGAGAAGATCGCCCTCCAGCTCGGGCTGCCGGTGACCGCCGTGAAGGTCCACGTCACCGAGGGCGGCGGCTCGTTCGGCCGCAAGCTGTTCCACGACGCCGCCGGCGAGGCCGCCGAGATCTCGAAGGCGATGGGCAAGCCCGTCCGCCTCATGTGGCACCGCACCGACGACTTCCGCCAGGGCCGTACGCACCCGATGGCCACCTCCCGAGTGCGTGCCACGTACGCGCTCGGCGAGGTCCTCACGTACGAGCTGCGGCACACCTCCGTCGCCACCGACTTCGGCCACGGCTTCGGCGAGATCATCACCTCGGAGGCGGCGCGGCTCCCGGTCGCCGACCTGACCTTCTCCGAGACGATGTTCCAGCTCACCCAGTCGAGCCCGTACCACTTCGGAGTGACGACCCAGCTTCTCAACGAGGTCGACCACGGGTTCAACACCGGCTCCATGCGCAACATCTACTCACCCAACGTGCGCTGCGCCCAGGAACTCGTCGCCGACGAACTCGCCAAGCGGATGGGTGAGGACGCGCTCGCCTTCCGGCGCCGCTTCCTCAAGGACGAGCGGGCCCGGGCCGTGCTCGACAAGGTCGCCGAGGTCGGGCACTGGGGACGGCAGATGGCCACGGGCACGGCGCAGGGCATCGCCGTCCACCCCGAGTACCACGGCTTCGTCGCCGTCCTCGCCGAGATCGACTGCCGCCCGGAGACCACCGGCCGGAAGATCCGCGACGCCTACACCGGGCCGCGCGTCACCAAGGTCGTCTGCGCGGTCGACGTCGGCCTCGCCGTCAACACCCGCGGCCTGGAAGCCCAGATGATGGGCGGCATCATCGACGGCATCGCCCTGACCCTCACCTCCGGCCTGCACCTGCAGGACGGACACTTCCTGGAGGGCAGCTGGGACAACTACTTCTACACCCGGCAGTGGAACACCCCGCCCGAGCTGGAGATCGTCGTCATGCCGCCGACCACCGGCAAGCCGGGCGGCGCCGGCGAACTGGCCGTCGCCGCCTCCATGGCCGCCGTGGCCTGCGCGTACGGCCGCGCCACCGGCACCATGCCGACCACCTTCCCGGCCAACCACGGGGAGCCCCTCGGCTTCACCCCGCTGCCCACCGTCCCACCGGTCCCGGCGTCCCCGACCGACGGCCGCGACCGCGCCAGCTGAGCCCCCATTCCAGGAGATCAGGAGCCTTCGTGCCCCAGCACACCTTCATCCTCAACGGCAAGCCCGTCACCGCCGAGGTCGAGGACGACGTCCGGCTGCTCTGGGTGCTCCGGGACGTCCTCGGCGTCACCGGCCCGAAGTACGGCTGCGGCCTCGGCGTCTGCCAGGCCTGTACGAGCCACCTCAACGGCAGGGCGTTCAACCCGTGCAGCGTCCCGGTGAAGGACATCGGACCGGCCGACGAGGTCACCACCATCGAGGGCCTGCCCGGCACCGTCGGCAAGGACCTGCACCCGATGCAGGAAGCCTGGCTGGACATCGACGTCGCCCAGTGCGGCTACTGCCAGCCCGGCCAGATCATGGCCGCCGTCGCCGCCGTGAAGCGGGCCCGCGAGGCCGGCCGGGAGATCGACGAGGCCGATCTCGACCAGATCCGCAACATCTGCCGCTGCGGCACCTATAACCGTATTCGCGAGGCCATCAAGGAGGGCGCCCGACGCATGCCGTGACGCGGGCGCGGGCGCGTCACGGCAGAGAAGACGAAGGAGCGCGGTCGATGTCCGGAAAGATCGTCCAGTTCATCGGGATGTCCCTCGACGGCTACATCGAGGGAATCGACCACGACATCAGCTGGCACCGGGTCGACGAGGAGCTGCACCGGCACCTCAACGAGGAACTCGCCGCCATGGGCGGGTTCCTCAGCGGCCGACGCACCCACCAGCTGATGGCGGACTTCTGGCCCACCGCCGACCGCGACCCGGCGGCCACCCCCGCGATGCGGGAGTTCGCCGGGATCTGGCTGTCCAAGCCGAAGTGGGTCTACTCCACGACGCTGGAGCGAGCCGACTGGAACACCACCGTCGTCCCCAGGGTGGACGCCGACGAGGTCCGCGCCCTGGCGGCCGCCGCCGACGGCGACCTCACCGTCGGCGGCGCGTCGCTCGCCGCCGCCTTCCGGGAACTGGACCTCATCGACACCTACCACGTGTACGTCCACCCGGTCCTCGTCGGCCGTGGCACCCGCCTCTTCCCGCCCACCGACACCGACGCCGACCTGCGGCTCGAACGGACCCGGACCTTCGGCAACGGCGTGGTGCTGCTGCGCTACGAGCGCGTGGGGCCGCTCTGACCCGGTGGGGCCGGTGCCTCAGGAACCGGCCCGTCGCTTGTTGTAGACGTCGAAGCCGACGGCCGCGAGCAGCACCAGACCCTTGATCACCTGCTGGTAGTCGGTGCCGACACCGACCAGGGACATGCCGTTGTTGAGCACGCCCAGGACCAGTCCGCCGATGATGGCGCCGAGGACGGTGCCCACGCCGCCGCTGGCCGAGGCGCCGCCGATGAACGCGGCGGCGATGGCCTCCAGTTCGAAGTTGATGCCGGCCTGTGGCGTGCCCGCGTTGAGGCGCGCCGCGAAGACCAGACCGGCGAGTGCCGCGAGGACGCCCATGTTGGTGAAGGCGAGGAAGACGACGCGCTTGCTCTTCACTCCGGAGAGCTTGGCCGCCGCCTCGTTGCCGCCGATGGCATAGGTGTGCCGCCCGATGACCGAGTTGCGCATCACATAGCCGAAGCCGACGAGCAGCGCGCCGAGGATCAGCAGCACGACCGGCACGCCGTGGTAGCTCGCCAGCAGCAGGGTGAAGACGGCCACGGCCGCGGTGATCACGGCCAGCTTGGCCAGGAACAGTCCGAGCGGGAGCACCTCGAGGCCGTACGAGGCGGTCTGCCGCCGCCCGCGCACCTCCTGCAGGATCGCCACGGCCAGTACCGCGAGGCCCAGCAACAGGGTGAGGTTGTGGTAGTCGGTGCGCGGGCCGACCTCCGGGAGGAAGCCGCTGCTGATGCTCTGGAAGCCCTTGGGGAACGGAGCCACCGACTGGCCCTGGAGCAGGATCTGCGTACCGCCGCGGAACAGCAGCATGCCCGCCAGGGTCACGATGAACGAAGGGATCCCCAGGTAGGCGATCCAGAAGCCCTGCCACGCCCCGGCGAGGGCACCGATCAGCAGCGCGGTCACCATCGCCACGGGCCACGACACGTGGTGTTCGACCATCATCACCGCGGCGGCGGCCCCCACGAAGGCGGCGAGGGAGCCGACCGAGAGGTCGATGTGCCCGGCGATGATGACGATCATCATCCCGATCGCCAGGATCAGGATGTAGCCGTTCTGCTGGATCAGGTTGGTGATGTTGAGCGGCTGGAGCAGGATGCCGTCCGTCCAGAACTGGAACAGCAGCACGATCAGTGCGAGGGCGACCAGCATGCCGTACTGGCGCACGTTGCCGCGGAGCGCGCGGGTCAGGACGGAGCCGACGGACGGGCTCGGGCCGGCCTGCGCCGCCTTGGGGGACGAATCCGGGATGATCTCGGTCTGGGCCATGCCTCACACCTGCTCGTTGCTGGATGCGGCGCTCATGGTCATGAGCCGCATGAGGGATTCCTGGGTGGCGTCGGCGCGGGCCACCTCGCCGGTGATCCGGCCTTCGGCCATGGTGTAGATCCGGTCGCACAGGCCCAGGAGTTCGGGGAGTTCGGACGAGATGACGAGCACCGCCTTTCCCTGGGCGGCGAGCTCGGCGATGACGGTGTAGATCTCCGCCTTCGCACCGATGTCGATGCCGCGGGTGGGCTCGTCGAGGATCAGCACCTCCGGCTCGGCGAAGATCCACTTGCTCAGGACGACCTTCTGCTGGTTGCCGCCGCTGAGGGTGCCGGTCCGGGTGAAGACCGTCGGGGCCTTGATGTTCATGGTGCGCCGGAAGGACTCGGCGACCCGGGTCTCCTCGTGGCGGTCGACCCGGCCGTACCGGGCGACCTTGCCGAGCGCGCTCAGCGAGATGTTCCGGCTGATGTCGTCGATGAGGTTGAGGCCGAGCTGTTTGCGGTCCTCGGTGACGTACGCGATGCCGTGCCCGATCGCCTCGGGCACCGTCCGGGTGCTGACCACCTGGCCGTGCAGCCGCACCCGGCCGGCGGCCCAGCGCCCGTACGAGCGGCCGAAGACGCTCATCGCCAGTTCGGTGCGGCCGGCGCCCATCAGGCCGGCGATGCCGACGATCTCGCCGCGCCGCACGTTCAGCGAGGCGCCGTCCACCACCATGCGCTGCTGGTCGATCGGGTGCCGCACGCTCCAGTCCTCGATCTCGAAGGCGACGTCGCCGAGGTCGGGGGTGCGCTCGGGGTAGCGGTGCTCCAGGTCGCGGCCGACCATGCCACGGATGATGCGGTCCTCGGAGATGCCCTCGGAGCCGATCGCGAGCGTCTCGATGGTCTGCCCGTCGCGCAGGATGGTCACGGCGTCGGCGATCCGGGCGATCTCGTTCAGCTTGTGCGAGATGACGATGCAGGAGATGCCCCGGGCCTTGAGTTCCAGGATCAGGTCGAGCAGCTTGCGGCTGTCCTCGTCGTTGAGCGCGGCGGTCGGCTCGTCCAGGATGAGCAGCTTGACCTTCTTGGCGAGCGCCTTGGCGATCTCGACCAGCTGCTGCTTGCCCACGCCGAGGTCGGCGACCCTGGTGTGCGGGCTCTCGTCCAGGCCGACCTGACGCAGCAGTTCGGCGGCGTGGGTGAGGGTCCGGTGCCAGCTGATGACGCCCCGGGTGGCGTGCTCGTTGCCCAGGAAGACGTTCTCGGCGATGGACAGGTACGGCACCAGCGCCAGTTCCTGGTGGATGATGACGATGCCGCGCTGCTCGCTGGCCCGGATGTCCCTGAAGCGGCACGGCTCGCCCTCGAAGAGGATCTCGCCCTCGTAGCTGCCGTGCGGATATACGCCGCTGAGCACCTTCATCAGGGTGGACTTGCCGGCGCCGTTCTCACCGCAGACGGCGTGCACCTCACCCGCGGCGACGGTCAGGTTGACGCCGGAGAGGGCCTTGACACCGGGGAACGACTTGCTGATCGACCGCATTTCGAGAACGGGTCCAGCCATGGTTGTGCGTCCGTATCGTTCGGGGGCGGTGCGGGCCGGTCTCGGGGGCGCCGCACCGCCGGTTCGGCAGGGGCCCGACGACCGGGCCCCGCGGGCTACTTGAGCTGGTCCGCGGTGTACTGGCCGCTGTCGACCAGGACCTTCCGGTAGTTGTCCTTGTCGACGCTGACCGGCTGCAGCAGGTGCGCCGGGACGATCTTGACGCCGTTGTTGTACTGCTTCGTGTCGTTGACCTCGGGCTTGCCGCCGGTCAGCACCGCGTCGCCCATCTGGACGGCGACCTTGGCGAGCTGACGGGTGTCCTTGTAGACGGTCTGGGTCTGCTCGCCCGCGATGATCGACTTCACCGAGGCCAGCTCGGCGTCCTGGCCGGTGACGACGGGCAGCGGCTTGGCGGCGCCGCCGTAGCCGACACCCTTCAGGGAGGAGAGGATGCCGATCGAGATGCCGTCGTAGGGCGAGAGCACGGCGTCGACGCGGGCGGACGTGTACGACTTGCTGAGCAGGTTGTCCATCCGGGACTGGGCGAGACCGCCGTCCCAGCGCAACGTGGCGATCTGGTTGAACTGGGTCTGGCCGCTGCGTACCACCAGCTTCTTGCTGTCGATGTACGGCTTGAGGACGCTCATCGCGCCGTTGAAGAAGAAGGTGGCGTTGTTGTCGTCCGGAGAGCCGGCGAAGAGCTCGATGTTGAACGGGCCCTTGCCGTTCTTGAGGCCGAGCTTGTCGACGATGTAGCCGCCCTGGAGGACGCCGACCTTGTAGTTGTCGAAGGTCGCGTAGTAGTCGACGTTCCCCGTGCCGCGGATCAGCCGGTCGTAGGAGATGACCGGGATGTGGGCGTCGGCGGCCTTCTGCAGCACGTCGGTGAGGGAGGAGCCGTCGATGGCCGCGATGACCAGCAGCTTGGCGCCCTTGGTGATCATGTTCTCCACCTGGGAGACCTGGTTCTCCACCACGTTGTCGCCGTACTGCAGGTCGGTCTTGTAGCCCTTGGCCTGGAACTCCTTGACCATGTTGGCGCCGTCGTTGATCCAGCGCTCCGACGACTTGGTGGGCATCGCGATGCCCACCAGGCCGCCCTTGGTGTCCCCCTTGGCCGCGCCGTCGCCGACGCCGTTGGCGCTCTGACCGCAGGCCGCCAACGAGAGCACCAGGCCCGCGGCGACGAGACCCGCCGAAATCTTCCGCACACTTCCTCCAGTGGTGTTCCGCGACCGGCGCAGAGCGACCCTGACTGGGCGACTGGGAGCGGTCGGGCTGGGCCGGCCGGGAGCGGTTCCTCGGGGCTGAGGCGTCCGGGACACCGCTGCCCTGACCTGGCGTGAGCATGAGTGTTAACGCTCACATCCATGGAGTCAAGGGGTTGCGTGGCATCGCGGGACCCCTGGAATCAGGCGCCGGTCCGATTCCTCGCCGAACGCGGCGAACCCGGCGAACGCGGCGAACGCGGCGAACGCCGCCGAAGCCCGCCGGACGCCCGGGCGACGGTCGCGGGGCGGCCGGGCGACGGTCGCGGGGCCCGGCGGGGCGACGGTTGCGGGGCGGCCGGGCGACGGTCGCGGGGCCCGGCGGGGCGACGGTTGCGGGGCCGCCGGCCGACGGTCGCGGATGGGGAGTTCCACTCGATCTCTGCCGGTGGGTGGCGGAGCAGGTGAAAGGCGTGGCGAAAGGGGCGTGGGGTGCTGAGCGGCGTTCGGGTCTGGAGCGTGAGCGCTCACAACTCTCGGCGTCAACCGCCGTGCGCCAAAAGGAAGTTGAGCGTGACGATCGGTCACGCCGGAGCGGTGTCCCCTGGCCGGTGGTCCGTGTCGGAGCTCTTGACGGACCACGGTCGGTGAGGGCACTGTCACCGACTCAGGAACTGTCCCCTCGCGGCCGCCGGCATTCCGTCCGTATCGCGAGGTGAATTGTTAGCGCTCACATTCCTCTAGCCGCGCTCAGCGATGAGCAGGGAGACACCATGAGTGGCAACAGAAGGACGATCCCAAGGATGATCCGCCCGAGCGCCGTGCTGCGCCGCCTCACCCGAGCCGGGGCGGTCCTCGCCGTCCTGGCCGGCGCCCTGGCCGGCGCCACCGCGACGGGCGGCGTGGCCCGGGCCGCCACGCCTGGCCCGTGCGACATCTACGCCTCCGGCGGCACGCCCTGCGTGGCCGCGCACAGCACCACCCGGGCGCTGTACTCCACGTACAGCGGGCCGCTCTACCAGGTCACGCGTGCGTCGGACCAGGCGCTCCGGGACATCGGCGCCCTGGGCGCGGGCGGTTACGCCGACGCCGCGGCGCAGGACGCGTTCTGCGCCGGCACCACCTGTCTCATCAGCGTCATCTACGACCAGAGCGGTCGGGGGAACCACCTCACCCGGGCGCCCGGGGGCGGCGCCGCGCCCGGCCCCGACGACCTGGCGGTCGCGAACCTGGCACCCGTCACGCTCAACGGTCACAAGGCGTACGGCGTGTACGTGGCGCCGGGCACCGGCTACCGCAACAACCGCACCTCGGGCGTCGCGACCGGCGACCAGCCCGAGGGGATGTACGCCATCCTCGACGGCACGCACTACAACGGCGGCTGCTGCTTCGACTACGGCAACGCCGAGACGAGCAACAACGACACCGGCAACGGGCACATGGAGGCGATCTACTTCGGCAACATCAAGGTCTGGGGCTACGGCAGCGGCCCCGGCCCCTGGGTGATGGCCGACCTCGAGAACGGCCTGTTCTCCGGGGTCGACCCGGGCTACAACGCCAACGACCCGACGGTCAGCCACCGCTTCCTGACCGCCATGGTCAAGGGCGCGCCGAACCAGTGGGCGATCCGCGCCGGCGACGCCCGGTCCGGCTCCCTGTCGACGTTCTACTCCGGGCCCCGCCCGAACGCGTCGGGCTACAACCCGATGCACAAGGAGGGGGCGATCATCCTCGGCATCGGCGGGGACAACAGCAAGGGCGCCCGCGGCACCTTCTACGAGGGCGTGATGACCAGCGGCTACCCGTCGGACACCACCGAGAACGCAGTCCAGGCCAACGTGGTGGCCGCAGGTTACGCCGAGCAGCCCGCCACGACCGCGACGGGGGCACTGCGCGGGGCCGGTTCGGGCAAGTGCCTGGACGTCCCGAACTCCTCCACCACGCCGGGCGTGCAGTCGCAGATCCACAGCTGCTCCGGAGCGGCGAACCAGACCTGGACGCGCACGGCCGACGGCCGGCTCACCGTGAACCTCTCCGGCACCACGATGTGCCTGGACGCGTACGGTGCCGGGACCGCCGACGGCACCAAGGTCGTGACCTGGCCCTGCAACGGCGGCGCCAACCAGCAGTGGCGGTTCAACGCCGACGGCAGCGTCGTCGGCGTCCAGTCCGGCCGCTGCCTGGACGTGTCCGGGGCCGGAACCGCGGACGGCACGCCGGTCCAACTGTGGACCTGCTGGGGTGCGAGCAACCAGAGGTGGACCCTCGGGTGACCGCCCGGCCGGGCCCGGCTCCGCACCGAGCCGGGGCGGGGCCGGGGCGTCCCCGGCCCGGAAGGGGGCGCGGCCGGCGCCGGTTGCGGCCCGCGCGCGCCGCCCCGCACCACCGCCCCGGCCGCCAGCGGACCCC
>NZ_JBSGBF010000118.1:0-21424 GCF_053601115.1 Streptomyces sp. NPDC004788 | reverse complement strand
GCTCGGCGAAGTCGTCGTACACGGCCTCGTGGATGATGAACCGCTTGGCGGCGATGCAGGACTGGCCGTTGTTCTGCACACGGGCGTTGACGCGTGCCCTCAGCTCGGGAAGGGCTTCTGGGCGTGGTCGTCCGCGTCGACGCACGCCTTGATGCGGCGGTCCAGCGCGTCCGCCTGGGCGCTGACGCGGCGGGCCTCCTCGCGGGAGCCGAGCTGCTTCAGCTTGGCGGCCTTGACGCGCAGTTCGTGGGACTCCTGGCGCATCTTCGGGACGTTGCAGGTGACCGTGGAGCCGGCGGCCTGGGCCGTCGGTGCGGTCACGGTCTGCCCGAGCAGCAGGCCCCCGGCCAGCAGCGTCGTGGCGGCGAGAGCCGACAGGGTGCGGCGCAGCGGCGTCGCGTTCGTCATGTGTCACTCCAAGTTCCGGGCCTCAGGCCCGTTGCCCGTTCAGGTATGGTCAATACCCGTCGGTAACAATACTCGGAACGATCATGAGAACCGCCGCACCGCGCCCTCGGTCACCAGTTCCTCAACACCTCTCCACAGGCTCTCCGCCGGTGAGCCCGTAACCCGCCCGCGGGTCGAGCAGCAGCGGTACGAGCGCGCGCAGCGGCTGCCGCAGCGGTACGAGCACCCCGTCGCCGTCCTTCCGTACGAGGACGCCGTGCAACGCCAACTCGTCCCGCACGTCCTCGTACTGAGCTCCCGTCAGGCGGTAGCCGCACGGCGGGTCCTGGAGGATCTCGGCGGGTTCGGCCGGGTCGTTGTCGGCGCCGCCGAGGAGGACCGGGCCGCGGTCGGCGAGACCGGCGAGGCGGGCCGCGGCCGTGGCGGCCATGAGCGGTCCGCGCCGCTCGTCGAGGTAAGCGAACGCGCCCTTGAGGGCGGCCCGTTGGGTGGCGACCCGGCGGCGGTGGCCCGGGGCCGGGTCGTTCTGCTCGGCCGGGTCGAGGGCGTTCTGGCGGGTCTCGACGAGCAGGCCGACGGCGTTCTTGACGCCCGCGGTGTTGCGCAGGATGCGCTCCTGACCGTCGCCCGCGACCTGCTTGATCGGCTCGCCGGTGAGCGGGTCGGTCCAGATGCCGTAGATGCCGCTGCTGTATCCGGCGCGACCGGCGGCGGGGCGTACGTACGCCTCGGACAGGGTGCGCGCCTCGTCGTGGACACGGGGGTCGGTGTTGAGGTTGCGCGGCCAGAGGGCGAGCAGGTCCTTGTCGTAGTAGGGCGGGGTGGCGCCGTACTCGTGGAGGTCGTAGATCAGCTCCGGGCGCCGGTCGCGGATGACGGCGGCGAGGGTGCGCGTCTCGTTGGTGCGCAGGGCGAGGTGGTCGCGGTTGATGTCGACGCCGGCGGCGTTGCCCCGGGTGTCGGCCGCCCGGCCGTCGGGGTTGGCGGTGGGCACGACGAGGAGGGTGGTGCGGGCGAGGAAGCGCCGGGTCGCGCCGTCCTGGGCGTAGGCGAGGTCGCGCAGGGTGCTCAGGCAGGCTTCGCGGCCGGCCGGCTCGTCGCCGTGCTGGGAGCAGACGAGGAGCACGGTGGTGGCGCCGGTACCGATGGTGGCGAGCCGCAGCGGGCGGCCCTGCGCGGTCGTGCCGACGGTGCGGACGGAGAGGGCCGCGCTGTCGCGGTCGACGGCGGCGAGGAAGGCGGTCTCCTCGGCCTCACCGGTCCAGCGGGCGCCGTCGCTGGTCTCGAAGCCGGTGCGCGGCGGCGTCGGGTCGGGCGCGTTGCCCGCGGCCTCGGTGGGGGCGGCGAGGAGCGGCAGCCCGAGGGCGGCGACGCCGGCCGCGACGGTGAGCGCGCGGCGGCGGTGACGGGCGGTGCGGGTCATCGGTCCTCACCGGGGATCGGGGCGCCGGTGCGCGGGGGCACGGGGGCGCCGGTCGGAGCGGCACGGTGCTGAACGGACGGGCCGGCCGTGAGGTCACGCGCCGGGGAGCCGGCCGGGGACGCCACCGCCGGGCCGAAGCCGCCGACCGGAGGCGTGACCGCCCGGTCGAAGGCGCCGGCCGGGGACGTGACCGCCCGGTCGAAGGCGCGGGCTCCGCCGAGCAGCGGTACGCGCGCCGCCGTGCGGGCCAGGTCGAGGGTGAGGGTCGGCGTGGTCGACGGAGGGTCGAGGAGGTCCTTGTCGGTGCCGGCGACGATCAGGGCGAGCCGGTGGCCGGCCGGGACGACGTGGTCGGTCGGCGCGAGGCGGATCGTGATCGCGTACGGGCGTCCCGGCGTGAGCGGCCGGCCCACGCGCGGGTCCGCCCAGGTGCCGAGGTCGGCCCAGCCGCGGCTGACGACCGTGTACCCGACGTCCGCCGTCCGTGCCTCCGTGTCCTTGTAGCAGGCGCTGTCGCCGTCGGTGCTCGCCCCCCAGCAGCTGCGCCCGGCAAGGGTGGTGATGCCTTCGCCGGGCTCGGTGTAGGCGCGGATGGTGGCGGGGCCGAGGTCGACGAGGACGGCGCTGAGGTGTGCGGTCGTGGTCGTCGGGGTGGCGGTGACGGTCACCGTCGAGGAGCCGGCGACGCGCAGTTCGCGGGCGAGCGGCGCGGTGGCGAATCCGGCCTTGGCGGCCGTGGTCCGGTCGATGTCGGCGGCCCACTGGAGCTCGCTCTGGGCCGGGTCGTCGGTGAACGTCTCGGTGGTGCCGCGCGGTGCGGGCGTCCGGCCGAGGGTGCCGACCCCGGGCGCCGCGCCCGGCGCGGGGCGGAGCACGGTGGTGGCGGTGCCGCGCGGCGGCCAGCTGCGGTCGGTGGTCCAGCGGTCGGGGGCGCGCTCGATGTCGGCCGCCGGTTCGCGGTCGATGCCGTTGTCGTAGCCGAGCAGGTAGTGGTCGAACCAGCGGTGCAGGGTGCGGACCCAGTCGGCGCGGCGGTAGTCGAAGGGGTCGACGTGGCCGGTCTGGGAGAGCCAGATCTTGCGCTCGACGCCGTGCGCGGCGAGGGCGTCCCACCACTGGCCGAACTGGCCCGCGCGGACGTTGAGGTCCTGCTGTCCGTGCACGACGAAGACGCTGGCCTTCACCTTGCCCGCGTCCGGCACGTAGTTCCGCTCGGTCCAGGCCGGGGTCCAGTCGCCGCTGTACGGGGTGGCGGCGGCGATCCGGCTCTGCACGGCTCCGCACCGGGCCCTGGCGTCGGGGCCGGCGACGTAGTCGGAGAGCCAGGTCGGGTTGGCGTCGTAGAGCGGCGCGCCCTGGGAGTGGAAGTAGTCGTACCAGGAGGAGATCGCGCCGATCGGGACGATGGTGCGCAGTCCTTCGACGCCGGTGGCGGCGACGCCGTTGGCGATGGTGCCGTCCCAGCTCTTGCCGATCATGCCGACGGCGCCGGTGGACCAGTCGGTGGCGCGGGCCCGTTCGGTGCCGGTGCGGGTGGTGTAGCCGTGGGCGCGGCCGTTCAGCCAGTCGACGACGGCCTTGGCGGAGCCCACGTCGGAGGGTCCGCCGACGTCGTCGCAGCCGTCGGAGCGGCTGGTGCCGGCGAGGTCGACGGCGACGAACGCGTAGCCGCGCGGTACGAAGAAGTTGTCATAGAACAGCGGGAGTTGGACGGGCCTCCCGTCGGCGTCGTAGGTCTTCTTCTGCCCCTCGTTGCCGCGCCCGCAGCAGGCGTAGTACGGACTGGCGTCCATGATGACGGGGACGCGGCGGCCGGCGGCCGCGGGCTCGCGGGGCCGGACGATGTCGACGGCGACCCGGTCGGTGCGGCCGTCGGCGTCGCTGTCGAGCCCGGTGTCGACCCAGACGGATTCGCGGACGGCGTCGGCGTACGAGTAGACGGGTCTCGACTCCCGTACGGACGGGGCCGCTTGGGCTCCGGCGGGGGCGAGCAAGGCGGCGGCGAGGGCCGTCGCGGCGGCGACGGCGAGGGATCTGCACGACAGACGGACCGAGCGGGTTCTCCGCGCACGTATCGGCATGGGGCGGAAGGTACCCCGGGCCGCTGCGGTGCAAAAGAGTGCCTGCGGCGGCGCCCGGTAAGGGCGGTGCATGTCGGCCGAATGGCGATCATGTGACAGGAGGTGCTCTGGACGTGACGGCCCGTCGCGGGGCTGAATAGGGTCGCTGAGGACCGACGGCCCACCACGCGTCTTGCGTTTCCTGCGACTTCTCCTGCTACTTCACGACCTGAGGAGCACCTGTGCACCGCAGAATCATCGTTCCGAGCGCTCTCGCGGCCTCCTTCCTGCTGGCGATCCCGGCATCGGCGGCCACGTTCGAGGCGGGCGCTCCGGGCATCGGCGACTCGTACTACCCCGCCAGCGGCAACGGCGGCTACGACGTGTCCCACTACGACCTGCGTCTCAAGTACCAGCCGGCGACGGACCTGCTGGAGGGCACGGCGACGATCCTCGCCACCACCAAGCAGAACCTGTCCCGCTTCAACCTCGACCTGGGCCTGCGGGTCAGCGAGGTCCGCGTGAACGGCCGCGTCGCGAAGTTCGCCACGTCCGGCGACCACGAGCTGGAGGTCACCCCGGCGGTCCCGTTGGAGAAGGACAAGTCGATATCGGTCGTGGTCCGTTACGCGGGCAAGCCGTCCGAGCTGAAGATCGGCGGCTGGTCGGCCTGGCACCGCACGCCCGACGGCGGTGTCGCGGCGGACGAGCCGGACTCGGCCGTCTGGTGGTTCCCGTCGAACGACCACCCGCTCGACAAGGCGACCTTCGACGTCTCCGTGCTGGTGCCGGACGGCACGCAGGCGATCAGCAACGGCGTGCTGCAGTCGCAGTCCTCGAAGCTCGGCTGGACCCGCTTCAACTGGCGTTCCAACAAGCCGCAGGCGACGTACCTCGCCACGCTCGCCGTCGGCAAGTTCGACATCACGACGGACAAGACGGCCAGCGGCCTGCCGGTCCTCAACGCCTACAGCACGGAGCTCGGCGACAACGCGGGCGCGGCGCGCGCCTCGGTCGAGCGGACCGCCGAGGTCGCCGAGTGGCTGGAGTCGCTCTACGGCCCGTACCCGTTCAACGCGATCGGCGGCTACGTGCCGAACGTGACGACCGGCTTCGCGCTGGAGACGCAGACCCGGCCGTACTACAGCCCGCGGCAGTTCGCGAACGGCGCCAACGTCTCGGTGGTCGTGCACGAGCTGGCGCACCAGTGGTACGGCGACAGCGTGTCGGTCGGCGACTGGAAGGACATCTGGATCAACGAGGGCTTCGCCCGCTACAGCCAGTGGCTGTGGTCGGAGAAGGAGGGCGAGGGCACGGCGCAGGAGCTCGCGGACTACGTGTACCAGACGCGGGCGGCGGACGACCCGTTCTGGACGGTCAAGCCGGGTGACCCGGGCGCGGACAACCAGTTCGACATCGCCGTGTACGACCGGGGCGCGCTGGCGCTCCAGGCGCTGCGGAACGAGGTCGGCGACGAGACGTTCTTCGCGATCCTCAAGGGCTGGCCGCAGGAGCACGCGTACGGCAACGCGCACGTCTCCGACTTCGTGCAGTACGCGGAGAAGGTGTCGGGCAAGCCGCTCGCGGGTCTCTTCGACACCTGGCTGTACCAGCCGGTGAAGCCGGCGGCGCCGGCGGCCACGGAGGCGGGCCTGGCGGCGACGAAGGGTCTGACCGCGGCGAAGCCGGTGCAGCCGAAGTCCTGGAAGAAGATCGCGGAGACGAACACGATCCACGAGCGCTGACGGGCGCACCCACGAAGCGACGGAGCCGTCGTCCCCCTGGCCAGGCGGGACGGCGGCTCCGTCTTGTCCGCACGCCGTGCGGGTACGGCACCTCAGGCGCGGTGGGCCCGCCACTCGGAGGCGAGGATGCCCCAGATCTGCTTGTCGTACCGGACGCCGTCGTACGGCCATGCCTCGCGCCGCGTGCCCTCGAGGCTCATCCCGAGCCGCCGGGCGACGGCGACGCTGCGGTCGTTGTCGGCCCGGCAGTGCCACTCGGCGCGGTGCAGGCCGCGCTCGACGAGCGCCCAGTCGAGCAGGGCGGTGGAGGCCGCGGTGACCAGGCCGTGTCCCTCGCCGGCCGGTTCGAGCCAGCAGCCGACCTCGCAGGTGCCCCAGGCGGCGTCGAAGACCGTGAACATCACGCCGCCGACCAGCGTGCCGTCGAGCCAGATGCCGTACAGGCGTCCGCCGTCGGCGGCCTGCCGCTCACCGTAGTGGACCAGGGTGGCCCGGCAGCCCGCGACGTCGGAGGTGACGAAGGCCGGGCCGACCCATGGCCGGATGTGGTCGCGCGCCCGGTCCAGATGGGCGGCGAACTCCTCGGCGTGCCAGCTTTCGAGCGGCCGGAGGACGGCGTTGTCCCGCAGCGGGAGGGAGAACATCGGGGCCCCATTCACACAACAAGCGTTATGACTATTACCGTAGCAGCATGCCACGTACCAAGGGCGACCACGAGGCCCGGCGCCGTGACGTCTCGGAGGCGGTCTGGCGCGTCCTGGCCGCGCACGGCTTCGGCGGCCTGACGCTGCGCGCCGTCGCCACCGAGCTGGGTGCCACCACCGGGCTGCTGACCCACTACTTCCCGGCGAAGCGCGACCTGGTCGCGTACGCCCTGGACCTGCTCGACGAGCGTACGACGGCGCGCCCCCGGCGGCACTCGGGCGAACCCGGCCTCGCCGCCGTACGGGCCGCGCTGCTGAACATCCTGCCGCTCACCGACGAGGCCACGGCGAGCAACCGGATCTGGGTCTCCTCCTGGGACACGGCCCTCGCCGACCCGGCCCTGAGCGCCGACTACGCGGGGAAGTACGGCCGCAGCCGCGCCCGGCTCGCCGAGCTGATCGCCACGGCGCAGGACCACGGCGAACTGCCCCCGGGCGACCCGTCGCACCTGGCGACCGGCGCCCAGTCCTTCGTCCTGGGCCTGGTCGTCCAGTCCCTCCTCGACCCGGCGGCGTTCCCGGCGGAGCGCCAGGTGGAGCTGCTCGACGACTACCTGGCGGCGCTGGTGGCGACCCCGCCGGGCCGGGAGGGGTAGGCCCGGAACGTGGTGGCGGCAGTGGGGCCGCCCTGGGCCGGGACTGTGCCCGGGCCTGCCTAGCCTCGGGGTGTCTTCTTCGCGCGGGCCTGCGCTCGGGCGCGGGCACGGGCTTCGCGGGCCAGGGGGAGGTAACGCAGGCGCTCGGGGAGAACAGGGACCACGGTCCGTACGACCAGGCCGAGGCGGCGCAGCCGGCGTTCCTGGGCGGGGGTCCAGGCCAGACCGATGGCGACGCGGGCGTCCGGCGGCATGAGGCCGACGGTGAGGAAGGCGCGAGCGCGCAGGAAGGGTCCGCGGAGCAGCGGCCAGAAGAGCCGCAGGGCCAGGCGTACGGGCAGGGGGCCACGGTCGGGGGCGGGTACCGGGGCGTCGGTGGCGAGGAGGTCGCGGACCACGACGGTGGCCTCCAGCTCCTCGTCGAGGACGCGGCGGTAGTACGGCCAGAACTCCTCGATCGTCTGCGGCATGTCCCGGTCGTGGATGCCGAGCACCCGGCCGACCCGCAGCCACTCGGCGTACAGCTGCCGCTCCTGCGCCTCGGTGAGGGGGCGGGCGAGATAGCTCAGGCCGTGGCGGTAGACGGGGTAGCCGGTGGCGTGGACCCACGCGTAGTAGGCGGGGTTCAGCGCGTGGTAGCGACGCCCGTGGGCGTCGATGCCCTGGATCTCCTTGTGGAGGGCGCGCAGCCTGCGCCCCTCCTCGGCGGCCCGCTCCCCGCCGTAGATCCACAGCTGGAGCGAGCGCAGGGAACGCTCACCGCGGCCCCAGGGGTCGGTCCGGAAGACGGAGTGGTCGTCGACGCCGGCACCGATGGCGGGATGGGCGACCTGCATGGTGAGCGCGGCGGGCAGCATGAGCAGCGCCCGGATGTCCCCGGCCACGGTCCAGAGCACACCACCGACGGGCGGCGGCACGGGCTCGGGCCGACGGGGCGACGCGGGGCGGTCGGTCGGCGCGGGGTGGTGGGGCGGCGCGGGCGCGGCAGCGTGCCCGGCGGCGATCGGAGCGGGGGCGCCGGCGGCCGTAGGCGCGGTGGCCTGCTCGGCAGCAGCCTCACCGGCGGCGGCCGGAGCGGTGGTGGCCGGAGCGGTGGTGGCCCGCTCGGCAGCAGCCTCACCGGCGGCGGCCGGAGCGACGGCGGCCGCGGCCTGCTCGGCAGCCGGCCTCGCGTCGGCAGTCGGCTCCCCCGTCACCGGGCCGGGCGGGCCCGGCTGTGGGTACTGCCGGGTGGACATGCGGTCGTTCTCCCTCACGCGGTCTCCCCTCCTGTGCGCGTCTCCCAGGCTGCCCGGGCTGCGGCCGGCGGGCAAGCGAACCCGGCCCGTCCGGCGGCTCCGGCGGACCGAACCCGCTGCCCCGGGACATGACGCGGGGCCGCGCCCGGGCCGGAGGGCCCGGGGCGCGGCCCCGTACGGGTGCGCGGGATGCGTCAGGCGCGCTCGGCGCCGACCGGCTCGCCGACGATGCGGCCGGCCAGGGAGCGGGCCCAGGCGTCGACGTCGGCGGAGAGCTCGCGCTCGGCGGTCTCGCGCTCGACGGCGATCTGCTCGTGGCCGGCGGCCAGGATGCGGTCGCGCTCGGCGATGCCCTCGGCGCGGGAGGCGGCGATGGCCGCCGAGCCCTCCTCGGTGGCCTGCGAGCGGATGCGGGCGGCGTCGTGACGCGCCTCGGCGAGCTCGGCCTCGTACTGCTCGCGGATGGCGACGGCCTCGGCGCGCAGGTCGTCGGCGCGCTCGGTGCCGCCGTCGATGGCGTCCTCACGCTGGGCGAGCGTGCGGCTGATCTTCGGGAGGACCGCCTTGGCCAGGATCAGGAAGGTCAGGCCGAAGAGGACGGCGCTGAGGATGAGCTCAGCCCAGACCGGGTTCAGGGGGCCCAGGTCCGTGGGGAAGATCTGCGAGTTCTGCGCGAGGGTCATGCGCGCATCTTACCTAATCGCAAACATCACAATTCAGACAGTGGCCAGAGAGTTGGCGCGTTTGTGCGAACCGCGCAAGATTCGCGGCATCCAACGGCTACCGGAAGGTAACCACGGCTGATTTGATGTGCGGCGCCGGTTCAACCCCCCACCATCCAACGGGAGTTATCAGTGCCGATCGCCGCGCTTCGCCGTACCTCCGGTGCGGTCCTCTCCGTCACGCTCGCCGCCGCCGCGCTCGTCGCGAACGCCCCGGCGGCCTCGGCCGCCGCGACCCCGAGCCTGAAGGTGCTCACCTACAACACCTTCCTGATGTCGACGAACCTGTACCCGAACTGGGGACAGGGCTACCGGGCCGCGACGATCCCCACGACGTCCTTCTTCCACGGCAACGACGTGGTCGTGCTCCAGGAGGCGTTCGACAACACCGCGTCCGACGCCCTGAAGTCGAAGGCGGCCGCCGAGTACCCGTACCAGACGCCGGTCGTCGGCCGGTCCAAGACGGGCTGGGACGCCACGGGCGGCTCGTACTCCTCGATGACGCCGGAGGACGGCGGCGTGACGCTGCTGAGCAAGTGGCCGGTCGTCCGCAAGGAGCAGTACATCTACAAGGACGCCTGCGGCGCCGACTGGTACTCGAACAAGGGCTTCGTCTACGCCGTCCTCGACGTGAACGGCACCAGGGTGCACGTCGTCGGCACGCACGCCCAGTCCACCGACCCGGGCTGCTCGGCGGGCGAGGCGGCGCAGATGCGCAGCCGGCAGTTCAAGACGATCGACGCCTTCCTCGACGCCAAGAACATCCCGGCGAACGAGGAGGTCATCGTCGCGGGTGACATGAACGTGGACTCGCGGTCCTCCGAGTACGGCACCATGCTCGCCGACGCGGACCTGGTCGGCGCGGACGCCCGCACCGGCCACCCGTACTCCTTCGACACGCAGACGAACTCGATCGCCAACTACCGCTACCCGACCGACCCGCGCGAGGACCTCGACTACGTCCTGTACCGGGCCGGCCACCCGCGCCCGGCGGGCTGGACGAACAACGTGGTGCCGGAGACGACCGCGCCCTGGACGGTCTCCAGCTGGGGCACCGACTACACGTACACCAACCTGTCCGACCACTACCCGGTGACGGCGTACGCGGCGGGCTGACCCCGCCGGCTGCCGGGCGGCGGCGCCGGGGCCCGAGGGGGGCTTCCGGCGCCGCCGCGCGCGTACGGCCGCGGGTTAGCGCGCGCCGCCGAAGGCGGTGTACGCCCAGAGGGCGACGACCGCCGCGACGCACACCAGCACCACCCACGAGCCGAAGCCGGTGTGCCGCCGCTTGCGCGGGCGCGCGCTCCGCGCGGCCCGGGCGGTACGGGCGCCGGTCCGGGTGGCCCCGGCGGCGGACGGCGCCGCGTCGGCGGCGACCTCGGCGAGCAGCCGGCGGCACACCGCGGCCAGCTCGGCCGTCCCGGCCGCCAGGTCCACGACGACCTCCAGGCGGGCGGGCGCGGTCGTCCCGCCGTCGAGTATTCGCCCGGCCCGGACCAGTGCCTGGTCCTTCCCACCGGTCGGCGCCAGACTGATCCAGCGCCGCACGTGCTCGCCCCGGATCACCACCCCGCCCCCACGCTCGCGGTACACCGTGTGCTCCCGCCACAGCACGGCGGCCAACTCCGTGGCCGTCTCCCTGAGCTGCGTCTGCATAACCCTCCCCTGTCATGCCCCTGTTTCGAACAGGCGCAAGACTCTAGCGCCCGCCCCGCCCGCCCCGTCCCCCGAGGTCGTACACGGTGACCGCGATCCCCCGCGCCACCAACCGCTCCGCTATCAGCGGCTCGACCCGCTCCCACGTCCCACCCGCGAGCCCGCATCCGATCCTCGGCATGTGCACGGACGCCCCGAGCTCCACCGCCTTCTCGGCCAGCCGGCCGAGCGCCGCGTCGATCGCCTCGTACCGCACCGGGACCCCGCTGCTGCGCCCGGTCCGCATCCCCCGCTGACCCACCAGGTTCGCCACCCACACATACGGCTCCACCTGGACGAACTGCGCCGCCCCGAGCCCGAAGTCGTTCCGCGCCCGCTCCCGGTGCCACCGCCGGTACGCCGCCTCGGGCTCCGCCCACCGCCGCGACACGGCGAGGACGAAGCCCTTCCCCCAGCCCCCGAGGTCGTTGCACACATGCGCCACGATCTTGACGCCCTTCCCCCGCGGAGCGGTGGCGTCCCCCTGTACGTACTCGATCATGCTCATGGGTCCACGGTAGGGGCCCCCTCTGACAATGCCCCTCCGCCCGACGCCCCTTCGTCCGATGCCCCTCCGTCGCGGACGCGCACGGCCGTGCCGAGGATGTGCGGGGCGGCCGGCAGCGGGAGGCGGCTCGGCGGGAAGTCGAAACGGTCGATGGCGGTCAGGGTGAAGCCCGCCGCGGTGACGGCGGACTCGGTGTCGCGGGCGGTGTGGCAGCCGCCCGCCAGGCGGGGCCAGACCGTGGCGTCGAGGGCGCGTTGCACGCGGCGCAGCGCGGGCGACGAGGAACGGACGTGTTCGAGGAAGCGGAGCCGGCCGCCGGGGCGGAGGACTCGGTGGAGTTCGGCGAGGGCCGCGCGGGGGTCCGCGACCGAGCAGAGGACGAGGCAGACGACGGCCGCGTCGAAGGAGCCGTCGGGGAAGGGGAGCTGTTCGGCGCGGGCGGCCACGATCGTGGTGGGGACGGGGGCGCGGGCGGCGGCCTGCTCGGCCAGGGCGCGCAGGGTCGGTTCCGGCTCGACGGCGACGAGGCGGGTGACCTGGGGCGGGTAGTGGGGGAAGTTCAGGCCGTTGCCCGCGCCCACCTCCACGACCTCGCCGGTCAGGCCCGCCAGGAGCCGGCTGCGGTGCTCGTCCATGCCCGCCTTCGCCAGGGCGGGGCCGGCGTACCGCGCGTAGCAGCGGGCGAAGAGCGGATGCTTGATCGTCATGGCAGCAGCTCCCGTGGCCAGGGACGTACGGCCTGCTCGACGTCCTCACGCCACCCTGGCACAGCCCGTCGAGCGACCGGGTCAGCCCCGCCGGGGCGTCCCGCGGCGGCACCTGCCGGCGGCCGACCGTTCTCCAGTGGGCGGGGGCAGGTGGAACCGAGCGGCCGGCAATGTGACGCGGGGTGCGTACCTTCGTACGACGTCATCGCGTGAGCACAGGAAACGAGCCAACCTTCACCGTCTCCGGGTGACGGCTGCCGCGTCCTGGTAGACGATCCGCTCCGCCGGTTCGCCGTGGCGCTGCTCGAAGTGTTTCGGTGTGCCCGGCGGGAGGGCGGGAGCAAGCGCGTGGAACACCGCCGAACAGGCGTCGGCGCTGTAATCCCGGTAATGCTCCGTCGCCTGCAACCACAACGCGCCCGACGGCAGCCGGACCACCTCGTGGAAGGCGCCGGTGGTGCGCAGGGTGTCGGTGCCGCCGACGGCGTCGGCCAGCTCTTTCGGGCAGATCGTCCACCACTCGTATCCGCGCAGCGCCTGACGGCTGGTCGGGATCGTTTCGCTGGGGAACTTCCACGGAGGCCCGAGTGTCCGCTCGAGACCCGTCTTGCCCAGCCCGTCGTGGTAGGTGATGTTGCCGAATGACGGGTCCAGGGCCTCACTGACACCGCGCAGGAAGCCGAGCACCACCTCCTGCCGCGCGGCGTCGAGCAGATCCGCTTCGGGGATCCGGAAGGACAGCACCGCCCAGTCGATCGCTTCCGACGGGTCCTCGGCCTCCGGGCGGTCGACCGTGATCCGCAGCGGGCTGCGGCCCGGGTAGCCGCGTTCGTCGAGCACGGAAAGCCCGATCGTGGCGGTGCGTGGCGGCTCGGCCAGCTGTGCGAGAAACCACGACAGGCTCCGGGCGGAGATCACCCGGGCCGAACGGCGAAGCTGCCGGCCGTCGTGGCGGGCGACCGAAACGAAGCCCCAGGCAGCGTGGGGCGGCCCGCAGGGAATGTTGCGGCGCATTGCCTGCGGAGGCAGTTTCGGCCCGGTCTCCAGCGCCAGCCGGTGCCCGCCTGCCAGTGCGCTGAACCCGCCGTCCAGCCACGCGCGCGCCATCTCCTCGTAGGCGGCCGGCTCGGGCCATTCCACATTGATCTCGGCGTACAGGTGGCGATCCTTCATGCGGGTATCCCAGCACACGTCGGCGGTGCGGCCGTGAGACCGCTTGGTGTCGGTCATGAACTGCTGCCCGTCCGGCGCCAGGTCGATCAGGCAGCGGTCCGGCCACGGACAGGTCATGAATTCCGGCTCGCCGGCAGCCCCGGCTGCGGCTCGGAGAAGCTCGCCGCTCCTTCGCCCCGAGGTCTTTTACACCATCAGTGAGACAGCAATACTGTTGCGCCATGGAGCAGACCCCCACCGCGCCCGTGCACGCCGCCCCCGTGTACACCGTGGACGAGCTGGCCGCGCGGGCCGGCGTCACCGTGCGGACCGTGCGGTTCTACGGGACGCGGGGGCTGCTGCCGCCGCCCGTGATCGGGCCGCGGCGGGTCGGGCGGTACGGGCCCGAGCACCTGTCGCGGCTCGCGCTGATCGAGGAGCTGCAGCGGCAGGGGATGACGCTCGCGGCGATCGAGCGGTATCTGGAGCAGCTGCCGGCGGACCTGAGCGCGCAGGACCTGGCGATCCACCGGGCGCTCGTCGCCTCCTGGGCGCCCGAGTCCGCCGAGGAGATCACCCGGCAGGAGCTGGAACGGCGGGCCGGGCGCCCGCTCGCGGACCGGGACGTGGACCGGCTGGCGGCGATGGGCGTGCTCGACCGCACCGCCGACCCCGACGCCTTCCGGCTCGACGGGGCCCTGCTCCGGCTCGGCGTCGAGCTGCTCGACGTGCCGATCGAGCACGAGACGATCCTGGCCTCCCGCACCGTGCTCCTGGAGCACGCCCGGGCCGCCGCGCAGGAGCTGGCCCGGCTGTTCCAGGAGCAGGTGTGGAACCCGTACCGGGAGAGCGGCGAGGACCCGGACCACCTGACGGCGATGAAGTCGCTCTCGGCGCACATGCAGCCGATGGTGGTCCAGGCCCTCGTGACCGCGTTCCAGCGCTCCCTCAGCGAGGAGCTCCGCACCGCGTTCCGAGCGGGACCGTCTCCTACCGCGCGTCCGTGAAGACCTCGCCGCGCTCGGCCTTCTCCACGAGCAGCGCCGGCGGCGTGAAGCGCTCGCCGTACGTCGCCGCCAGCTCGCGCGCCCGCTCGACGAAGCCGGCGACGCCGCCCTCGTAACCGTTGACGTACTGGAGCACGCCACCGGTCCAGGCGGGGAAGCCGATGCCCAGGATGGAGCCGATGTTGGCGTCGGCGACCGACGTGAGGACGCCCTCCTCGATCAGCCGGACGGTGTCGAGGGCCTCGGCGAAGAGCATCCGCTCCTGCATGTCGCGGAAGGGGATGTCCACCTCGGGCTTGGTGAAGTGCTCGCGCAGGCCCGGCCACAGCCTGCCGCGCCTGCCGTCCTCGCCGTACTCGTAGAAGCCGGCGCCGCCGCTGCGCCCCGGGCGGCCGAACTCGTCGACCATGCGGTCGATGACGAGCTCGCCCGGGTGGCTGACCCAGGTGCCGCCGGCCTCCTCGACCGCCTTCCGCGTCTCGTTGCGGATCTTGCGCGGCAGGGTGAGCGTGAGCTCGTCCATGAGGGACAGCACCTTCGCCGGGTAGCCGGCCTGGGCGGCGGCCTGCTCGACGGAGGCGGGCTCGACGCCCTCGCCGACCATGGCGACGCCCTCGTTGATGAAGTGGCCGATCACCCGGGAGGTGAAGAAGCCGCGCGAGTCGTTGACGACGATCGGCGTCTTGTTGATCTGGCGCACCAGGTCGAAGGCGCGGGCCAGCGCCTCGTCGCCGGTCCGCTCGCCCTTGATGATCTCGACGAGCGGCATCTTGTCGACGGGCGAGAAGAAGTGCAGGCCGATGAAGTCGGCCCGGCGCTCGACGCCCTCGGCGAGGACGGTGATGGGGAGGGTGGAGGTGTTGGAGCAGAGCAGCGCGTCGGGCGCGACGACGTGCTGGATCTCCTGGAACACCTTGTGCTTGAGCGCGGTGTCCTCGAAGACGGCCTCGATGACGGCGTCGCAGCCGGCGAGGTCGGCGACGTCACCGGTCGGGGTGATGAGGGCGAGCAGCGCGTCGGCCTTCTCCTGGGTGGTGCGGCCCTTGGCGACGGCCTTGGCGCACAGCTTCTCGGAGTACGCCTTGCCCTTGGCGGCGGCCTCGGTGGAGACGTCCTTGAGGACGACCTCGATGCCGGCGCGGGCGCAGGAGTACGCGATGCCGGCGCCCATCATGCCGGCGCCGAGCACGGCGACCTTGCCGACCTTGCGCGGCTCGACGCCCTTGGGGCGGCTGGCGCCGGAGTTGACGGCCTGGAGGTCGAAGAAGAACGCCTGGATCATGTTCTTCGCGGTCTGGCCGACGACCAGCTCGGTGAAGTAGCGGCTCTCGATGGTGAGCGCGGTCTCGAAGTCGACCTGGGAGCCCTCGACGGCCGCGGCCATGATGTTGCGCGGGGCCGGGTAGGGGGCGCCGTTCAGCTGCTTGCGCAGGTTGGCGGGGAAGGCCGGCAGGTTGGCGGCGAACTTCGGGTTGGCCGGGGTGCCGCCGGGGATCCGATAGCCGGGCACGTCCCAGGGCTGCGCCGACTCGGGGTGGGCGTCGATGAAGGCGCGGGCCTTCGCGAGCATCTCCTCCGGGGTGGCGGCCAGCTCGTGCACGAGGCCGTTGTCGAGGGCGCGCTTCGGGTTGTACTGGGTGCCCTGGAGCAGCACCTTGAGGAGCGCGTCGGTGATGCCCATGAGGCGTACGGTGCGGGCGACGCCGCCACCGCCCGGGAGCAGGCCCAGGGTGACCTCGGGCAGGCCGATCTTGGAGCCGGGGGCGTCGAGGGCGACGCGGTGGTGGGAGGCGAGCGCGATCTCGTAGCCGCCGCCGAGGGCGGCGCCGTTGATGGCGGCGACGACGGGCTTGCCGAGGGTCTCGATGCGGCGCAGCGCGTCCTTGATCTCGATGGCGGTGTCGAAGATCGCCTGGGCGTCCTCGGGGCCGGCCTTGATCATGTCCTTGAGGTCGCCGCCGGCGAAGAAGGTCTTCTTCGCGGAGGTCCAGATGATGCCGCGGATGGCGTCCTTCTCGGCCGCGGCGCGGTCGGCGATCGCCTTGACGGAGGCCCGGAAGGCCTGGTTCATGGTGTTCGCGGACTGGTCGGGGTCGTCGAGGACGAGGGTGACGACGCCGGTCTCGTCCTGCTCCCAGCGGATGGTGGTGCTCTCGCTCATGGCTGCTGCTTCTCCGTAAGAAGTCCGTCAGAAGGGGTTCGGACCGGCGCTCAGACGCGCTCGACGATGGTGGCGATGCCCATGCCGCCGCCGACGCAGAGGGTGGCGAGGCCGTAGCGCTTGTCCTGGCGCTCCAGCTCGTCGACGAGGGTGCCGAGGATCATCGCGCCGGTGGCGCCGAGCGGGTGGCCGAGCGCGATGGCGCCGCCGTTGACGTTGACCTTGTCGAGGGAGACGCCCATGTCCTTGACGAAGCGCAGGACGACGGCGGCGAACGCCTCGTTGATCTCGATGAGGTCGATGTCGTCGATGGTGAGGCCGGCCTTGGCGAGCGCCTTGCGGGTGGCCGGGGCGGGGCCGGTGAGCATGATGGTGGGCTCGGAGCCGGAGACCGCGGCGGCGACGATCCGGGCGCGGGGCGTGAGCCCGTACCGCTCGCCGACCTCCTTGGAGCCGATCGCGACGAGCGAGGCGCCGTCGACGATGCCGGAGGAGTTGCCCGCGTGGTGGACGTGGTCGATCTCCTCGACCCAGTGGTACTTCTGCAGCGCCACGGCGTCGAAGCCGCCGAGCTCGCCGATGTCGGCGAAGGACGGCTTGAGGCGGGCGAGCGAGTCGGCGGTGGTGCCGGGGCGCAGGTGCTCGTCGTGGTCGAGGACGGTGAGGCCGGCCCGGTCCTTGACGGGGACGAGGGAGCGGTCGAAGCGCCCGTCCTTGACGGCCGCGGCGGCGCGCTCCTGGGAGAGGGCGGCGTACTCGTCGACGTCGCGGCGGGTGAAGCCCTCGATGGTGGCGATGAGGTCGGCGCCGATGCCCTGGGGGACGAAGTTGGTGGCGATGTTGGTCATCGGGTCGGCGAACCAGGCGCCGCCGTCGGAGGCCATCGGCACCCGGGACATGGACTCGACGCCGCCGGCGAGGACGAGGTCCTCCCAGCCGGAGCGGACCTTCATGGCGGCGAGGTTGACGGCTTCGAGGCCGGAGGCGCAGAAGCGGTTCTCCTGGACGCCGGCGACGGTGTCGGGCAGGCCCGCGGCGATGGCGGCGATCCGGGCGATGTCGGAGCCCTGGTCGCCGACGGGGCCGACGACGCCGAGGACGATGTCGTCGATGGCGGCCGGGTCGAGTCCGGGGAACCGGGCGCGGATCTCGTGGATGAGGCCGACGACGAGGTCGATCGGCTTGGTGCCGTGCAGGGCCCCGTTGGCCTTGCCGCGGCCGCGCGGGGTGCGGATCGCGTCGTAGACGTACGCTTCGGTGGTCACGGTGTTGCCTTTCGGGCGAGTCTGTCGGGGTGCGGGTCTGGGGGCCGGGTCTGTCGGGGTGCGGGTCCGGGGGGCCGGTCCGGAGGCCGGGTCAGCCGAGCAGGGAGCGGCCGATGATCTCCTTCATGATCTCGGTCGTCCCGCCGTAGATGGTCTGGATCCGGCCGTCGGTGAACGCCCTGGCGACCGGGAATTCGCTCATGTAGCCGTATCCTCCGTGCAGTTGCAGACAGCGGTCGGCGACCCGCTTCTGCAGCTCGGTGGACCACCACTTGGCCATGGAGGCGTGCACCGCGTCGAGCCCCGGCCCGTCCGGGTTCGCGTGCTCCTCGATGCAGCGGTCGAGGAAGCTGCGGGTGACGGCGCACTCGGTGGCCATCTCGGCGATCTCGAAGCGGACGTGCTGGAGCCGGGCGAGCGGCCGGCCGAACGCCTCGCGCTCCTTGACGTACGCGGTCGTCAGCTCCAGGAGGTGTTCGGCGCCCGCGATCGCGGCGACGGCGATGGCGAGCCGTTCCTGCGCCAGGTTGGTCATCAGGTGGACGAAGGCGCCGTTCAGATCGCCGAGCAGGTTCTCCTTGGGGACGCGGACGTCGTTGAAGAACAGCTCGGCGGTGTCCTGGGACTTCTGGCCGATCTTGTCGAGGTTCCGGCCGCGCTCGAAGCCGTCCATGCCGCGCTCGACGACGAGGAGGGAGAGGCCGTGGGCGCCGCCCTCCGGGGTCGTCTTCGCGACGACCACGACGAGGTCGGCGAGGATGCCGTTGGAGATGAAGGTCTTGGAGCCGTTGAGGATCCAGTGGTCGCCGTGGTCCTCGGCGGTGGTGCGGATGCCCTGGAGGTCGGAGCCGGCGCCCGGCTCGGTCATGGCGACGGCCGTGACGATCTCGCCGCTGCAGAAGCCGGGCAGCCAGCGCCGCTTCTGCTCCTCGGTGGCGAGGGAGGTGAGGTAGGGGCCGATGATGTCGTTGTGCAGGCCGATGGCGAGGCCGGGGGTGCCGGCCCGGGTGAACTCCTCGGCGAGGACGGCGCTGTAGCGGAAGTCGGGATTCCCGCCGCCGCCGTACTCCTCGTCGACGGCGAGGCCGAGCAGCCCCTGCCGGCCGGCGGCGCGCCAGACCTCGCGGGAGACGATGCCGTCCTTCTCCCACTGCTCGTAGTGCGGCAGCACCTCCTTGGCGAGGAAGGTGCGGACGGTCTCGCGGAAGGCCTCGTGGTCGGCGGTGTAGAGCCGGCGCTTCATGCCTGCTGCTCCTTGTCGTCGGGAGGGAGGGCGGTCAGGGCGGGCACGGCCCAGTCGCGGGCGACCTCGTCGGTGTCGGCGCCCGGCAGGGCGGGGCCGGTGCGGACCGTGCCGGGGGTGGCGGAGAAGCGGGGCGCGGGCGCCGGCTGGACGAGTCCGGCGTACTCGACGAAGGTGCCGCGGGCGGCGAGGTGCGGATGGGCGGGCGCCTCGCGCAGCGAGAGCACGGGGGCCACACAGGCGTCGGTGCCCTCGAAGACGGCCGTCCACTCGTCTCTCGTACGGGTACGGAAGCGGTCGGCGACGGCCGCGCGCAGCTCGCCCCAGCGGGCGGGGTCACGGCGCGCCGGGGCGACGCCCTCGATGCCGAGGAGCCGCACGAACTCGTCGTAGAACTGCTGCTCAAGGGCGCCGACGGCCATGTAGCCGCCGTCGGAGGTCTCGTACGTGCCGTAGAAGGGGCAGCCGCCGTCGAGCAGGTTGACCCCGCGCCGGTCCTGCCAGCCGCCGGCCGCGAGCATGCCGTGGATCATGCTGGCGAGATGGGCGGTGCCGTCGACGATGGCGGCGTCGACGACCTGGCCCTCGCCGTGCGTACGGGCGTGCTGGAGGGCGGCGAGGACGCCGATGACGAGGTAGAGGGAGCCGCCCGCGTAGTCGCCGACCAGGTTGGCGGGGATGCTGGGCGGGCCGTCGGGGTCGGGGCCGATCATGCCGAGGGTGCCGGTGACGGCGATGTAGCCGATGTCGTGGCCGGCGGTGGGGGCGAGCGGCCCGTCCTGGCCCCAGCCGGTCATCCGGCCGTAGACCAGCCTCGGATTGCGGGCGAGACAGGCGTCGGGGCCGACGCCGAGGCGCTCGGCGACGCCCGGGCGGTAGCCCTCGATCAGGATGTCGGCGCGGGCGACGAGGTCGAGCACGGTGTCCGGGCCGCCGTCCGCCTTGAGGTCGACGAGGACCGAACGCTTGTTGCGGTTGGTGAGGTCGTACGCGGGGTCGATGCCGAGGCCCGGGCCGCCGGGGCGGTCGACCCGCACGACGTCGGCGCCGAGGTCGGCCAGCAGCATGGCGGCGAAGGGGCCGGGTCCGATGCCGGCGAGTTCGACCACGCGGACGCCGGAGAGCGGTCCGGTGCGGGACCGGGCGGGTGTCGTCATCGGGCCCCCAGGGGTGCGCGGCGGGTGTGAGAGCGAGCGTGAAGCGGGTGCGAGGCGGGTGCGAGGCGGGTGTGAAGCGGGCGCAAAGCGGGCGCGAGGCCAGGTGTGACAGTGATGATGTAACACCGAAGATGCTAGGAACGTGTTCCACTCGGCACAAGCCCCCGGGCCGAGCAAGCGCTTGGAAATTACCCAGGAGTATCACCGGGTCCGCCTCGGCGGCGCCGTCCGCTAGAGTCCGCCGACGGCATCCGCGCCGGGGGACGGCGCGGACGAAGGCGGAGGGGCTGGGGCGCAATGGAGACTGGGGCGGCTGTACGGCCGTACGACGTGGTGCTCTTCGGGGCGACCGGATTCGTGGGCGAGCTCACCGCGGAGTATCTGGCCGAGCACGCCCGGGCGGAGTGCAGCTGGGCCCTCGCCGGCCGCAGCATCGGCAAGCTCACCGCCCTGCGCGAGCGGCTCGCGGAGCGGTGGCCGCGCTGCGCCGAACTGCCGCTGCTCGTCGCGGACTCCACCGACCCGGCCTCGCTGCGCGAGCTCGCCGGGTCCGCGCGGGTGGTGGCCAGCACGGTCGGCCCCTATGTCTGGTACGGGGAGGGGCTGGTCGCCGCGTGCGCGGAGGCCGGCACCGACTACCTGGACCTGACCGGCGAGGCGGAGTTCGTCGACCGCATGTACGTGCGGTACGACGCCCGCGCCCGCGAGACCGGCGCCCGGCTCGTGCACGCCTGCGGCTTCGACTCGGTCCCGCACGACCTGGGCGTGTACTTCACCGTGAAGCAGCTGCCGGCGGGGGTGCCGCTGCGCGTCGACGGCTTCGTCCGGGCCGGCGCGATCTTCTCCGGCGGCACCTTCGCCTCGGCGCTCACCGCCTTCGGGCGCGGCCGGGAGATCCTGCGCGCGGCGCACGAACGGCGCCTGCACGAGCCGCGGTTGGTGACCCGACGGGCCCGCTCGCCGCTCGGCGGGCCGCGGTTCAGCCGCGAGACCGGGACCTGGGCGCTGCCGCTGCCGACGCTCGACCCGCAGGTGGTGGCGCGTTCGGCGCGGGCCCTCGAACGCTACGGCCCGGACTTCCGCTACCGCCACTACGCCTCCGTGAAGACCCTGCCGATGGCACTCGGCGGCTCGGCGGCCGTCGGCACAGGCGTGCTCGTCGCCCAACTGCCCTTCGTCCGGAACTGGCTGATGGCGCGTTACGAGCCGGGCCGCGGCCCGGACGCGGAACGACGGGCGCGCAGCTGGTTCTCCGTCCGGTTCGTCGGGGAGGGGGGCGGACGGCGGGTCTTCACGGAGGTGTCGGGCGGCGACCCGGGCTACGACGAGACGGCGAAGATGCTCGCCGAGTCGGCGCTGTGCCTCGCCTTCGACGCGCTGCCGCCGACCGCCGGGCAGGTCACGACGGCGGTCGCGATGGGCGACGCGCTGCTCGACCGGCTGCGGGCGGCGGGGCTGCGGTTCCGGGTGGCGCACTCGGGCTGAGCGCCCCTGTCGCACCGTACGGATCAGCCCCGGGGGGGGGGGGGGGGCGGCCCCCCCCCGGGGTGGGGGCCAGATTTTTTCCCAAAAGGAACATTAACCCCCAGTTGTTCACATAGGGCCCCGGCTCCCCCCCCCCCCCGGCGCCCCC
>NZ_JBSGBF010000117.1:0-22184 GCF_053601115.1 Streptomyces sp. NPDC004788 | reverse complement strand
GCCGGGGGATCCGATCGGATCCCCCGGCCGCCGACCGGCCGACCGCATGCTTGCATACATAATCCGACGGCTCTTCGCCGTCGTCGTGATGCTGCTCGTCGTCACCCTGGTGACGCTCAGCATCTTCTTCCTCATCCCCAAGATGACCGGCAGCGATCCTGCCGCGATGTTCGTCGGCAAGCAGGCGGATCCGGCCTCCATCGAGGGCATCCGGCAGAAGCTGGGCCTCGGTGACCCGATCCTGGTGCAGTTCTGGCACTTCGTCTCGGGCATCTTCGTCGGCCGCGACTACGTCGGCGGCGGCGACTCCATCCACTGCGCGGCGCCCTGCTTCGGCTACTCGTTCCGCACCGACCAGGACGTGTCGTCGATGCTGGTCGACGCCTTCCCCGTGACCCTCTCCATGGTCATCGGCGCCGCCGTGCTGTGGCTGGTCATGGGCGTGGCCACCGGTGTCGTCTCCGCGCTCAAGCGGGGCACGATCATCGACCGGGCCGCGATGATCACGGCGCTCGCCGGTGTCTCGCTCCCCATCTTCTTCACCGCCATGCTGGCGATGCTCGTCTTCCGCACCCAGCTGGGCTGGCTCGACGCCACGTACGTGCCGATCACCGAGTCCGTCGGCGGCTGGTTCTCCGGCCTGCTGCTGCCCTGGGTGACGCTCGCCTTCCTGTACGCGGCGATGTACGCGCGGCTCACCCGCGCCACCATGCTGGAGGTCCTGGGCGAGGACTACATCCGCACCGCCCGCGCCAAGGGCCTCCCGGAGCCGGTCGTGCTCGGCAAGCACGCCATGCGCTCCACCATGACCCCGATCCTGACCATCTTCGGCATGGACCTCGGCGCCCTCGTCGGCGGCGCGATCCTCACCGAGACCGCGTTCAACCTCAAGGGCCTCGGCGGCCTCGCCATCAAGGGCGTGAGCGAGCGCGACCTGCCGATCATCCTGGCGGTCACCCTCATCACCGCCGCCTGTGTCGTCCTCGCGAACCTCGTGGTCGACCTGCTGTACGCCGTGATCGACCCCCGAGTGAGGCTCGCATGACCGACAAGCTCACCAAGACCGGCGCTGCCGTGGGAGAGCCGGTCGCCTCCGCCGGGAACGCCCCTTCGGACGCCTTCCTCGACGTCCGCGACCTGAGGATCCACTTCCCGACCGACGACGGCCTGGTCAAGTCCGTCGACGGCCTCACCTTCCAGCTGGAGAAGGGCAAGACCCTCGGCATCGTCGGCGAGTCCGGCTCCGGCAAGTCGGTCACCTCGCTCGGCATCATGGGCCTGCACACCGTCGGCCAGTACGGCCGGCAGAAGGCCCGCATCTCCGGCGAGATCTGGCTGAACGGGCGCGAGCTGCTCTCCGCGAACCCGGACGAGGTCCGCCGGATGCGCGGCCGCGAGATGGCGATGATCTTCCAGGACCCGCTGTCCGCGATGCACCCGTACTACACGGTCGGCAACCAGATCGTGGAGGCGTACCGCGTCCACCACGACGTCGACAAGAAGACGGCGAAGAAGCGGGCCGTCGAACTCCTCGACCGGGTCGGCATCCCCGAGCCGGCCAAGCGCTTCGACAACTACCCGCACGAGTTCTCCGGCGGCATGCGCCAGCGCGCGATGATCGCGATGGCGCTGGTCAACAACCCCGAGCTGCTCATCGCGGACGAGCCGACCACCGCGCTCGACGTCACCGTCCAGGCCCAGATCCTCGACCTGATCCGGGACCTGCAGAAGGAGTTCGGCTCCGCGGTCATCATCATCACGCACGACCTCGGCGTGGTCGCCGAGATCGCCGACGACATCCTCGTGATGTACGGCGGCCGGTGCGTGGAGCGCGGCACGGCCGAGGACGTCTTCTACACGCCGAAGCACCCCTACACCTGGGGCCTGCTCGGCTCCATGCCGCGCATCGACCGCGAGCAGACCGACCGGCTCATCCCGGTCAAGGGCAACCCGCCCAGCCTCATCAACGTCCCCAGCGGCTGCGCCTTCAACCCGCGCTGCCCGTACGCGGACGTGCCCAAGGACGGCATCACCCGGACCGTACGCCCCGAGCTGACGGAGTCCCAGGACGGTAGCCGGCACTTCTCCGCCTGCCACATGTCGCAGGAGGAGCGGACCCGGATCTGGACCGAAGAGATTGCGCCGAAGCTGTGAGCGACACCAAGGCCGTGAGTGACATGGAACCCCTGCTGAAGGTGACGGGCCTGCAGAAGCACTTCCCCATCAGGAAGGGCCTGCTGCAGCGCCAGACCGGCGCGGTCAAGGCGGTCGACGGGATCGACTTCGAGGTCTACCCCGGTGAGACCCTCGGCGTCGTCGGCGAGTCCGGCTGCGGCAAGTCGACGATGGGCCGGCTGATCACCCGGCTCCTCGAACCGACCGACGGCCGGATCGAGTTCGAGGGCACGGACATCTCCCACCTCGGGGTGGCGAAGATGCGTCCGCTGCGCCGCGACATCCAGATGATCTTCCAGGACCCGTACGGCTCGCTGAACCCGCGCCACACGGTCGGCACGATCATCTCGGCCCCCTTCCACCTCCAGGGCGTCGTGCCCGAGGGCGGGGTGAAGAAGGAGGTCCAGCGGCTGCTCGGGCTCGTCGGCCTCAACCCGGAGCACTACAACCGCTACCCGCACGAGTTCTCCGGCGGCCAGCGCCAGCGCATCGGCATCGCCCGCGCGCTCGCCCTCAAGCCGAAGCTCGTGGTCGCGGACGAGCCCGTCTCCGCCCTGGACGTCTCCATCCAGGCGCAGGTGGTCAACCTCCTGGACGACCTCCAGGAGGAGCTGGGCCTCACGTACGTGATCATCGCGCACGACCTGTCGGTCATCCGGCACGTCTCCGACCGCATCGCGGTCATGTACCTGGGCAAGGTCGTCGAGCTCGCCGACCGCAAGTCCCTGTACGAGTCGCCGATGCACCCGTACACCCGCGCGCTGATGTCCGCGGTCCCGATCCCGGACCCGCGCCGCCGGGGCCAGAAGACCGACCGCATCCTGCTGACCGGTGACGTCCCGTCCCCGATCGCCCCGCCGGCCGGCTGCCGCTTCCACACCCGCTGCTGGAAGGCGACCGAGGTCTGCAAGACCCAGGAGCCCCCGCTCCTGGAGCTCCGCCCGGGCCAGCGCGTGGCGTGCCACCACCCGGAGAACGCGGACGGCGTGACGGTGCCGGCGGCGCGCGAGTCGGTGGAGGTCACGATCACGAAGAAGCCGGAGCCCGAGCCCGAGGCCCCGGTGGAGGAGCCGACGGAGCCCGCCGCGACGGAGGACGCCGTGACGGAGGACGCCGCGACGGAGGCCGTGACGGAGGACGCCCCGGCGGAGGCTGTGACGGAGGGCGCCCCGGCGGAGGCCGCGGCGGAGAAGGCGCCGGAGAAGTCTCCCGAGGCGTGAGTTCGGGTGAGGCCCCCGCCGCATCGCGCGGCGGGGGCCTCACGTCGTGGCGCACCCGGAACAACCGGGACAATGGGGCGGTGCTCCACGATCTGTTCAACCCGTCCGTCCAACACGCCCTGGACCTCGTCGGCATCTTCGTCTTCGCGATCTCCGGCGCCCTGCTCGCCGTCCGCAAGAACTTCGACGTCTTCGGCATCGCCGTCCTCGCCGAGGTCACGGCCCTCGGCGGCGGCCTCTTCCGCGACCTGATCATCGGCGCCGTACCCCCGGCGGCCTTCACCGATCTCGGCTACTTCCTGATGCCGCTGGTCGCGACCGTGCTGGTGTTCTTCCTCCACCCCGAGGTCGAGCGCACCCAGACCGCCGTCAACGTCTTCGACGCGGCCGGTCTGGGCCTGTTCTGCGTGACCGGCACGACCAAGGCGTACGACTACGGGCTCGGCCTCACCTCCTCCGCCGCGCTCGGCCTCGCCACGGCCGTCGGCGGCGGTGTGCTGCGCGACGTCCTGGCCAACGAGGTGCCGTCGCTGCTCCGCTGGGACCGCGACCTCTACGCGGTGCCGGCGATCGTGGGCGCGACGATCGTGGTGCTCGCCATCCGCTTCGACGTGCTCAACGCGTACACGAGCGGCGCGGCGGTGCTCACCGCGTTCGTGCTGCGGCTGCTCGCCATGCGCTATCACTGGAGGGCGCCACGGGCGTGGAACCGGCGGTCGAGCGCGAGCGAGGAGCCGGAGACGGGCATCGGATCCGGAGCCGGAGCCGGAAAAGCTACCGCTTAGTAGCTAAATCCTGTACGGTCTCCGGTATGAGCACGAGCAGCATCGAGACGACGGCCGGGACCCCGGCCGGGACGGCGAGCGAGTTCGACCGCGACACCGCCGTCATCCTCCGCGAGCCCGGCGTCTACGACGCCGAGCTGTCCGCCGGCTGGACGATCATCCACGCCGTCAACGGCGGCTACCTCCTGGCCCTCCTCGGCCGCGCGCTCGGCGACCACCTGCCGCACCCGGACCCGTTCACGATCTCGGCGCACTACCTGACGCCGTCCGTGCCGGGCCCCGCGGTCATCCGCACCGAGACCGTCCGCACCGGCCGCACGCTCTCCACCGGCCAGGCCTCCCTCTTCCAGTACGCGGAGGACGGCACCGAGGTCGAGCGCATCCGCGTGCTCGCCTCGTACGGCGACCTCGACGCGCTCCCGGACGACGTCCGCACCACCGCGACGCCGCCCGCGTTCGCCCCGATCGACCAGTGCCTCGGCGCCTCCGACGGCCCGACCCCGCAGATCCCGGGCTCCTCCGCCATCGCCGACCGCCTGGACCTCCGGCTCGATCCGGCGACGGTCGGCTGGGCCGTCGGCGCGCCCTCGGGCAAGGGCGAGATGCGCGGCTGGTTCGGCCTCGCGGACGGCCGCGAACCCGACGCGCTCTCCCTGCTGCTGACGGTCGACGCCCTGCCGCCGACCTCCTTCGAGCTCGGCCTCAAGGGCTGGACCCCCACCGTCGAACTCACCACCCACATCCGCTGCCGCCCCGCCCCGGGCCCCCTCCGCGTCTCCATCACCACCCGCAACCTCGCGGGCGGCTTCCTGGAGGAGGACGCCGAGGTCTGGGACTCCGCGGACCGGCTGGTCGCCCAGTCGAGGCAGCTGGCCCGGGCACCGCGAGGCTGACGGACGGGCCGGGACACCCACCCGCTGCGGCTCACCCTGGTGGTGCAGACCTCACCCCGGTGCCCGGGCCGGCTGTCGGAGCCGCCGTCGCTGATCGCCGGGCCGGGAACCCTCCCCGGCCCCCGCCTCCACCGGTAGGAACCGGCCAGGCGCTCGCCCTCCGCGGCCCGCCTCGTAGAATCGTTGCCACCATGGCATACCTCGACCACGCCGCGACCACGCCCATGCTCCCCGAGGCGATCGAGGCGATGACCGCCCAGCTCGCCGTCACGGGCAACGCCTCCTCGCTGCACGCCGCCGGCCGGCGCGCCCGGCGGACCGTCGAGGAGGCCCGCGAGACGCTCGCGGGCGCGCTCGGCGCGCGGCCCAGCGAAGTCGTGTTCACCTCGGGCGGCACCGAGGCGGACAACCTCGCCGTGAAGGGCCTGTACTGGGCCCGCCGCGCCGCCGACCCGCGCCGTGTCCGGGTCCTCGCCAGCCCCGTGGAGCACCACGCGGTCCTCGACGCCGTCGACTGGCTGGCCACCCATGAGGGCGCCACCGTCGAGTACCTGCCCGTCGACACGTACGGCCGCGTGCACCCCGAGGCCCTGCGCGAGGCCATCGCCCGCGACCCCGACTCGGTCGCCCTCGCCACCGTCATGTGGGCCAACAACGAGATCGGCACCGTCATGCCGGTCCGCGAACTCGCCGACGTCGCCGCCGAGTTCGGCGTACCGCTGCACGCCGACGCCGTCCAGGCGTTCGGCCAGGTCCCGGTCGGCTTCGCCGACTCCGGCCTCGCCGCGATGACCGTCTCCGGCCACAAGATCGGCGGCCCGTACGGCATCGGCGCGCTGCTCCTCGGCCGCGAGTACACCCCCGTCCCCGTCCTGCACGGCGGCGGCCAGGAGCGCCACGTCCGCTCCGGCACCCTCGACGTGCCCGCCGTCGCCGCGTTCGCCGTCGCGGGCCGGATGGCGGACGAGGGCCGCGAGGAGTTCGCCCGTACGGTCGGCTCGCTGCGTGACGAACTCGTCGCCGCCGTCCGCACCGCCGTCCCCGACGCGATCCTCGGCGGCGACCCGGTCGACCGGCTCCCCGCCAACGCGCACTTCAGCTTCCCCGGCTGCGAGGGCGACTCGCTGCTGCTGCTCCTCGACGCAGCCGGCATCGAGTGCTCCACCGGCTCCGCCTGCACCGCCGGCATCGCCCAGCCCAGCCACGTGCTGCTCGCCACCGGCGCCGACCCCGACCTGGCCCGCGGCACGCTGCGCTTCAGCCTCGGCCACACCTCCACCAAGGAGGACGTGGCGGCGGTCGCGGAGGCGATCGGCCCGGCGGTGGAGCGGGCGCGAACAGCCGGCCTCAGCTGACGGGCGGCCGCGGTTGACGGGCGGTTTCGGTTGACGGGCGGCCTCGGCCGACCGGCGGCCTCAGCTGACGGGTGGCCTGGCCGACCGCTGTCCTCGGCTGATCGGCGGCCTCCGCCGACCGCCAACCTCGGCCGACCGCCAACCTCGGCCGACCGGCGGCCTCGCCCGACCGCCGGCCTCAGCCGACCGGCGGCAGCTTCGCGCGCTCCTTCTTCACGAGCGCCATGTACCGGGGCCAGTCCCAGTGCGGCCCCGGGTCCGTGTGGTCCGTGCCTGGCACCTCCACGTGCCCGATGATGTGCTCCCGGTCCACGGGTATCCCGTACCGCGCGCATATGTCCGCCGTGAGCCGGGCCGAGGCCGCGTACATCGCCGGCGTGAAGTCCTGCGGCCGGTCGACGAAGCCCTCGTGCTCGATGCCGATGCTGCGCTCGTTCATGTCCCGGTTCCCGGCGTGGAAGGCCACGTCGAGCTCCCGGATCATCTGCGCGATGTGCCCGTCCTTGCGGACCACGTAGTGCGCGGCGGCCCCGTGCCCCGGGTCCTTGAAGACCCGCAGCGCGGAGGCGTAGCTGCCCTGGACGACATGGATCACGATTCGGTCGATCACGTAGTCGTCGGGGCGGTCGGCGCGCCGCCAGTTGTAGCGGGACGCCGCCGTCCACTCGGCGCCCTTGTGGTCGAGGACGCCCTCTTCCCGCTTGCGCTCGACGCCGGGCAGCCGCCAGTAGAGGCGGGCCAGCTCGTCGCGGGCGAGCGCGACGGTGCCGACGACGGCGACCGTGCCGCCGAGCAGGAAGGCCCGCCGTCCGGGCCCGCCCTTCTTGGCGGACGCCTTCGCCCCGCCCTTGCCCCCGGCACGGCCCTTGCCCGCGGCCCCGCCGCCGCCCCCGCTCTTGCTCCCGCCCCCGCTTTTGCTCCCGCTCTTCCTCGCGGGCGCCTTCGCCCCGCTCCTGTTCCCGGCCCCGCCCTTGCCCTGCCCCTGGTTCCCCATGTGAGCGAGAACGCTCACTCCCACGACCACGGTTCCCCGGCCTGCACCCCGACCGGCCCCGTACCCTGGTAGGGCTATGACTCAGACCCCGCCGCAGCGCCCCCTCGACCGCCCCCTCCGGGTCCTCGCCGCCATGTCCGGCGGAGTGGACTCCGCCGTCGCCGCCGCCCGCGCCGCCGAGGCGGGCCACGACGTCACCGGCGTGCACCTGGCCCTCTCCGCCAACCCGCAGTCCTTCCGTACCGGAGCGCGGGGCTGCTGCACCATCGAGGACTCGCGCGACGCCCGGCGGGCCGCCGACGTCATCGGCATCCCGTTCTACGTGTGGGACCTGGCCGAGCGGTTCCGCGAGGACGTCGTCGACGACTTCGTCGCCGAGTACGAGGCGGGCCGCACGCCCAACCCGTGCCTGCGCTGCAACGAGAAGATCAAGTTCGCCGCGCTCCTCGACAAGGCGCTCGCCCTCGGCTTCGACGCCGTCTGCACCGGCCACTACGCCACCGTCGTGCTGCGCGAGGACGGCACCCGCGAGCTGCACCGGGCCTCCGACATGGCCAAGGACCAGTCGTACGTGCTCGGGGTGCTCGACGAGAAGCAGCTCGCCCACGCCATGTTCCCGCTCGGCGACACCGTCACCACCAAGGACGAGATCCGGGCCGAGGCGGAGCGACGCGGCCTCGCTGTCGCCAAGAAGCCCGACAGCCACGACATCTGCTTCATCGCGGACGGCGACACCCAGGGCTTCCTCGCCAAGCACCTGGGCACGGCGGAGGGCGACATCGTCGACGAGTCCGGTACGAAGGTGGGCAGCCACACCGGCGCCTACGGCTTCACCATCGGCCAGCGCAAGGGCCTGCGCATCGGGCACCCGGCGCCGGACGGCAAGCCGCGCTACGTCCTCGACATCTCGCCGGTGAACAACACCGTCACCGTCGGCCCCGCCGAGGCCCTCGACGTCACCGCCCTCACCGCGATCAGGCCCCGCTGGTGCGGCACCGCCCCCGAGGGCCCCGGCCGCTACACCGCCCAGCTCCGCGCCCACGGCGACGAGACGCCGGTCAGCGCGGCGATGGAGGACGGCGAGCTGAAGGTCACCTTCGACGAGCCCGTCCGCGGCGTGGCCCCCGGCCAGGCGATCGTGCTCTACGACGGCACGCGGGTGGTCGGCTCGGCGACGATCGCGACGACGGTACGACGGACGGCCGAGGCGGCCACGAACGCCTGACGCCCGGTCAGCCGCCCGGTAAGCCGCGCGGCCGGCCGCCCTCCCCGGTCCGCCGCGCGGTCAGCCGCCCGGTCGGCCGCCCTCCCCGCTCAGCCGCCCGCCGGCTCCTCCGCGTAGAAGTCGGCCAGGACCGGGGCGAGTACGTGCGGGGACACCTCGTGCGTCTGGCCGGTCAGCGTGCGGTGCCGGCCGCGCGGGACGGCCGCCGCGACCGTACGGGCCGCCCGCCGCGTCCAGGACGGGCTCGCGCCGCCGTCGACCACGAGGACGCGCGCGGGCACCCGGCACAGCTGCGCCTCGGTCCCGTCGCCGTACACCGGCTCGTACACCGACACCGGCCCGACCGGCACCCCGGCCGCCGCCGCGGCCAGGGCGAGCGCCCCGCCGGACGCCGTGCCGTGCACCGCCGCCGTACCCACCGCGCCCGCGCCCACCGCCTCGACGAGCGCCGCCAGATCGGCGATCTCCCGCTCCACCTGACCGGCCCCGGGTCCGGACCGCCTCTCGTACGCCACGACCGGGAACCGGCGCGCCAGCAGCCCGGCGAGCACGCAGTGGCTCCCGTCCGCCCCGCCCACCAGGATCAGCGGCGGCCCGTCCACGTCCCCCACCCCGTCCCCGTACCGCTCGTACGCGATCCGCGTCCCGTCCTGCGCCCTGACCAGGCCCCTGGCCCGGCACGGTCTGGTCCTCACCTCGTCCATGGCAGGGCAGACCGGCGCCGCGCCCGGAACTCATCGCTCCCGGCGGAACTTCCCGGAAAAACCTGGATGTCGGTGCCGGCCCGTACCGTGGAGTGCGTGAACATCTGCGTCTTCCTCTCCGCGGCCGACCTCGACGACCGCTACACCGTCCCCGCCCGCGACTTCGCCAACCGCCTCGGCAAGGCGGGCCACACCCTGGTCTGGGGCGGCTCCGACACGGGTCTGATGAAGGTCGTCGCGGACGGCGTCGAAGAGGCCGGCGGGCGACTGGTCGGCGTCTCCGTCGACTTCCTCGCGGCCAAGGCCCGCCCGGTCGCCGACCAGATGGTCTTCGCCAAGGACCTCGCCGAGCGCAAGGCCCTGCTCCTCGCCAAGTCCGACGCGATCGTCGTCATGGTCGGCGGCACCGGCACCCTCGACGAGGCCACCGAGATCCTGGAACTGAAGAAGCACGGCAAGCACACCAAGCCCGTCGTCCTCCTCAACACGGCAGGCTTCTACGACGGCCTCAAGACCCAGTTCCGTCGCATGGACGAGGAGGGCTTCCTCCCGATACCCCTCACCGACCTCGTCTTCTTCGCGGAGGACGGGGCGGCGGCACTGGCGTACCTGGAGGAGACGGTCGCCTCCCGCGGCTGACGGGAGTCACGTCGATGATGCGAGCATGGGGGCCATGGCTACACATGTGATCACCGGAGCCGGCTCCGGCATCGGCGCCGCCGTCGCGCGGCGGCTGCACGCGCGCGGGGACGAGCTCGTGCTGCACGCGCGGAACGCGGCGCGGGCCAAGGAGCTGGCGGGCGAGTTTCCCGGGGCGCGGACGCTGGTGGGGGACCTGGCGGATCCCGACCGGCTGTCGTGGGCGTTCTCGCACCAGACCCTGCCCGAGCGGGTGGACACGCTGCTGCACATCGCCGGGGTCGTCGACCTCGGGCCGGTCGGGGAGCTGACGCCGAAGACGTGGCACCACCAGCTCAACGTCAACCTGGTCGCGCCGGCCGAGCTGACCCGGCACTTCCTGCCGCTGCTGCGGGTCTCCAAGGGCCATGTGCTGTTCGTGAACTCGGGCGCCGGGCTCAACGCGCACGCCGAGTGGGGCGCGTACGCCGCCTCCAAGCACGGCCTGAAGGCGCTCGCCGACTCGCTGCGGCACGAGGAGCACGCCAACGGAGTGCGGGTGACGTCGGTGTACCCGGGGCGGACGGCCAGCCCCATGCAGGCGAAGGTGCACCAGCAGGAGGGCAAGGAGTACGACCCCGAGCGCTGGATCGACCCGGAGTCGGTGGCGACGACCATCGTCATGGCGATCGACCTGCCGCGGGACGCCGAGGTCAACGACCTGACCGTGCGCCCGGGACGCTGAGCGCCGCATGACGGGGGCGGGGCCGGGGGTCGGCAATTCCATCACCGGTGGGACGCAGGGGAGCGTCGTCCAGGCCGGGCACATCGAGCACCTCGTCGTGCACCAGGCCCCGCCCCCCGCCGACGAGGTGACCGTCGCCCCGCCCTTCGGGCGGCGCGGCACCCCGCTGCGGGGACGCGGGGAGCTCATCGCCCGGCTGTGCTCCGCCTCCGGGACACAGGTGCTGTACGGGCTCGGCGGCGTCGGCAAGACCAGCCTCGCCCTGGAGGTCGCCGACGTCCTCGCGCGGGACGGCGCGCCCGTGTGGTGGGTGGCCGCGCAGGACTCCGGACGGCTCGCGGGCGGGCTGCGCGCGGTGGCCCGCCGGGTCGGCGTCCGCGAGGACGAACTGGCGAGCGGCCAGACCGCCGATCTCCTGTGGGAACGGCTCGCCGCCCTGCCCGGCCCCTGGCTCCTCGTCCTCGACAACGCCGACGACCTGGCGTTGCTCGACGGCCCGGGTTCCCTCGCCGCCGGTACGGGCTGGGTCCGCGCGCCCGACGGTATGGCCGGCCTCGTCCTCGTCACCACCCGCGACGGCGACCCGGCCGCCTGGGGCACCGGCCCCGTACTCCACCCGCTCGGCGCGCTGCCGGGCGACGAGGGCGCCCGCGCCCTGACGGACCGGGCGGGGGAGGCGGCCGGACCCGCGACGGACGCCGAGTCCCTTTCCGTACGCCTCGGAGGGCTGCCGCTCGCCCTCGACAGCGCGGGGCGCTACCTGGCCTCGGTCGCCGAACGCCCCGCGTTCCTGCGGGCAGCCGGCGAGCCCGCCACGTACGGCGCCTATCTCGCCGCGCTGGGCGCCGGGGACGTCACCGTGGACGGCGACGGCACCCTCGCCCGGATTTGGGCCATGTCCCTCCGCCTCCTCCACGACCGCGGCCACGTCCACGCGGAGGACGTCCTGCGCCTCCTCGCCGGCTTCGCCGACGCGCCCGTACCGCTGCGGGTCTTCGCGCCGGAACGGATCGCGATTCCGCCGGGGGAGCTGTGGGCCTGCCTGCAGGCGCTGGACCGGCTGGGGCTCGCCGCTCTGCGGACGGACGGGGAGCCGGTGGTGACGGTGCATCCGCTGGTGCGGGACGCGTACCGGGGCCAGCGGGAGGCGCTGTCGGCGGCGCTCGCGCGGGAGATCGAGGCGCCGGAGAAGCGCGGGGCGCTGTGGCCCCTGCTCGTGCCGCACTTGCTGGACGGGCTCGGGCCCGGCACCCCGGCGGAGGTCTGGGAGGCGGCAGTCCTGGCCGTGCGGTCGCTCGCCGTCCAGGGGCTGGTCAGGGGCGCGGCCGGCGCCGGGCACGCCGTACGGGACGGGGCCGCACTCGACCTGACGGGCAGTCATCCCGTGACTCGGGAGGCCCGTCTCCAGCACGGGCGGAACCTGCTGTCCCTCAGTGGCGGCGGACCCGCCCTCGCGGTGCTCGACCCGCTGGCCGACGAGTGCGCGCGTGAGCTCGGACCGGACGAACCCTTCACCCTCCAGGTGCGTCACGAGCGGGCCATCGCCCGCTCGCTGTGCGGCGACCTCGAAGCCGCCCGCGCGGAGAACGCCGAGGTCCTCCGGTCCTGGCTGCGCGTGCTCGGGCCTGACCACGAGCAGACCTTGCAAACCCGCCACAACCTCGCCATGAGCCTCGCCGTCCTCGGCCGGACGCAGGAGGCCCTCGCCGAGCTGGAGACCGTCCTCGAAGCGGAGACGAGGGTTCATGGCCCGGAGCACCCCGACACACTCACCAGCCGGGAGAACCGGGCCTGTCTGCTCAGGAACGCCGGTGACCCCGACGCGGCGCGCCCCGAGTTCGAGGCCGTCGCCGAGGCCCGGCACCGGCTGCTCGGGCCCGACCACCCCAACACCCTGACCGCCCGCTTCAACCTCGCCACCGTCCTCGACCCCGCCTCCGCCGTCCCCGAACTCACCGCCGTCCTCGACGCCCGCACCCGCGTCCTCGGCCCCGACCACCCGGTCACCCTCGCCACCCGCGCCACCCTGGAGCGCACGGCACGTACGCTTCCCGCGTGAGCGAGAAGAACGATTTTCCCTGGGCCGCCGCCACCGGCGTCGGCTCCCTGCCCGGCACCGACGCCCGTGAAGCCGCCAAGACCGTCACCGGGTCCTTCGAGGACTTCCCGTTCCTCGCCGAACTGCCCGCCCGCGGGCCCGGCGCGGACATGATCGGGCGGACCACGGGGCTGCTCGCGGAGGTGTACGCGCACGTGGAGCCGAGCGGGTGGCGGATCAGCGACCGGCCGGGGCGGGACACCCGGCGGGCCCGGTCCTGGCTGGGCGAGGACCTGGACGCCCTGGAGGAGTTCACGCAGGGGTACGAGGGCGCGCTGAAGGTGCAGGCGGTGGGGCCGTGGACGCTCGCCGCGGCGCTCGAACTGCACGGCGGAGAGGCGGCGCTGTCGGACGCCGGGGCCTGCCGGGACCTGGCCGCGTCGCTCGCGGAGGGGCTGAACGGGCACCTGGCCGACGTGCGCAAGCGGGTGCCGGGGGCCAGGGTCGTGCTCCAGCTCGACGAGCCCTCGCTGACCGCCGTGCTCCTGGGCCGCGTCCGTACCGCCAGCGGCTACCGCACCCACCGGGCCGTCGACCGGCAGGTCGTGGAGGCGGCGCTGCGGGACGTGATCGCCGTGCACGACGGACCCGTCGTCGTGCACTCGTGCGCGCCGGGGGTGCCGTTCGCCCTGCTGCGGCGGGCCGGGGCGGCGGGCGTGTCGTTCGACTTCTCGCTCCTCACCGAGCGTGACGAGGAGCCGATCGGGGAGGCGGTGGAGGCCGGGACCAAGCTCTTCGCCGGTGTGGTGCCGTCCACGGACCCGGCGTCGGGGGCATTGTCAGACCCGGGCGGTAGCGTCATGGGTGTCAGGACGCTGTGGCGCAGGCTGGGGCTGAATCCGGGGACTCTCGCCGAGTCCGTGGTGGTCACCCCGACCTGCGGTCTCGCGGGTGCCACGCCGGGATACGCCCGCAAGGCGCTCGCGCACTGCGTCCGGGCGGCGAGATCGCTCGCGGACAACCCAGAGTGACCGGGGTCGTAAGCACGGGAGGACGGACGAAGGTGGCAGTCGAACAGGGGGCCCCCGCCGAGGCGCGGGAGAAGCACGCCGAGCTGGCGGAGCAGGTCGAGGAGCACCGCTTCCGGTACTACGTGAAGGACCAGCCGGTCATCAGCGACGCGGAGTTCGACAAGCTCCTGCGCGCCCTGGAGGCGCTGGAGGAGCAGTATCCGGAGCTGCGCACGCCCGACTCGCCGACCCAGAAGGTCGCCGGGTCGTACGAGACGGACTTCGGGTCCGTGCAGCACCGGGAGCGGATGCTGTCGTTGGACAACGCGTTCGACGACGAGGAGCTGGCCGCCTGGGCCGAGCGGATCGCCAAGGACGTCGGCACGGGCGACTACCACTTCCTGTGCGAGCTGAAGGTCGACGGCCTGGCCGTGAACCTCACGTACGAGAAGGGGCGGCTGACCCGCGCGGCGACCCGTGGCGACGGCCGCACCGGCGAGGACATCACGCCGAACGTGCGGACGATCGCGGACATCCCGGACCGGCTGCACGGCGAGCGCGTCCCGGACCTGGTGGAGATCCGCGGCGAGGTCTACTTCCCGATGGAGGCCTTCGAGGGGCTGAACGCACGCCTGGTGGAGGCCGGCGACAAGCCCTTCGCCAATCCGCGCAACGCGGCGGCGGGCTCGCTGCGGCAGAAGGACCCCAAGGTGACGGCGACCCGGCCGCTGCACATGGTGGTGCACGGGATCGGCGCCCGGGACGGCCTGGAGATCGCCCGCCTCTCGGACGCGTACGGGCTGCTGCACGAGTGGGGACTGCCCACCGCCCGGCACAACAAGGTCGTCTCGTCCCTCGCAGAGGTCCGCGAGTTCATCGCGTACTTCGGCGAGAACCGGCACTCCGTCGAGCACGAGATCGACGGCGTCGTCGTCAAGCTCGACGAGATCCCGCTCCAGGGCAGGCTCGGCTCCACGGCCCGCGCCCCGCGCTGGGCCATCGCGTGGAAGTACGCGCCGGAGGAGGTCAACACCAAGCTGGTCGACATCAAGGTCGGCGTCGGCCGCACCGGGCGCGTCACGCCGTACGCGCAGGTGGAGCCGGTGACGGTGGCCGGCTCCGAGGTCGAGTTCGCCACCCTGCACAACCAGGACGTGGTGAAGGCCAAGGGCGTGCTGATCGGCGACACCGTGGTGCTGCGCAAGGCCGGTGACGTCATCCCGGAGATCCTCGGCCCGGTCGCGGACCTGCGGGACGGCACCGAGCGCGAGTTCGTGATGCCGGCCGAGTGCCCCGAGTGCGGCACGCCGCTGAAGCCGATGAAGGAGGGCGACATCGACCTGCGCTGCCCCAACGCGCAGTCGTGCCCCGCCCAGCTGCGCGAGCGGCTGTTCTTCCTGGCCGGCCGCCAGTGCCTCGACATCGAGAACTTCGGCATGGTCGCGGCGGCGGCGCTCACCCGCCCGCTGGAGCCGGCCGAGCCGCCGATCGTCGACGAGGGCGATCTGTTCGACCTGACGATCGAGCAGCTGCTGCCGATCAGGGCGTACGTCCTGGACCCGGACAGCGGGCTGCCCAAGCGGGATCCGAAGACCGGCGAGGAGAAGATCGTCTCCGTCTTCGCCAACCAGAAGGGCGAGCCGAAGAAGAACGCCCTGGCCATGCTGGCGAACATCGAGGCGGCCAAGACGCGGCCGCTGGCCCGGTTCATCAACGGCCTGTCGATCCGTCACGTCGGCCCGGTCGCGGCCGAGGCGCTGGCCCGCGAGTTCCGCTCCCTGGAGCGGATCGAACAGGCGACGGAGGAGGAGCTGGCCGCGGTCGACGGCGTGGGCGGGATCATCGCCGCCGCCGTGAAGCAGTGGTTCGCCGAGGAGTGGCACCGCGAGATCGTGCGCAAGTGGCGCGCGGCCGGGGTGAGCTTCGAGGACGAGGGCGCCGGTGAGGAGCAGGGGCCGCGGCCACTTGACGGACTGACCGTCGTCGTCACCGGCACCCTGCAGAACTACACCAGGGATGGCGCAAAAGAATCGCTCCAGGCCCAAGGTGCGAAGGTGACGGGTTCCGTTTCGAAGAAGACGGCCTTCGTGGTCGTCGGCGACAACCCGGGATCCAAGTACGACAAGGCGATGCAGCTGAAGGTTCCGGTTCTCGACGAGGACGGGTTCGTCGTGCTGCTCGAACAAGGTCCCGAAGCCGCTCAGGAGGCCGCGCTGCCCGTCCCGGAGTAGCCGACGGGCCCGTCGGCGGCGAGCCGGGACGGGCGGCCGCCGGGGCAGCCGTCCGGCGGCCCCGACGGGCCCTGAAAGCTCACCCGTTCGGCGCATACCAGATCGTTACGGGTGGCCGGGTCGCATTCGGGCAAGAGATGGAGAGCGCTGCCCGTAGCGGCCCTCCGCGGCCTAGTGTGGTGACCGTGCGTCCGCCGCGCACGGCCGTGCGAGGGACACTGCCGGCGTGTGCGGGAGCGGGACGCGCACTACCCCCTGTGAGAGGGACGGGAATGAAACCGACCGAGAGCGCCGCCCCGGTCGCACGGCCCCAGGGCCGAGCGGCCTTCGTGGGCATCACCTCAGGGCTCCCCGGAGCCCTGCTGGGCATCGCCGCCGTCGCACTCACCGCCGGGCTCTACCATGCGCTGAGCACCGGCCAGGCCCTCTTCCCCGGCGGCGCCCCCGGCTGGTCGCTCGCCGTCCTCACCGGCCTCATCGTCGGCCATCTGGTCGCGCTCGGCCGCGACCGCTGGTGGGGCGGCACCGGCTCCGGCGCCGCCCTCACCCTGGCCGTCCTGCTCCTCTACGGCTGGGTGCCGGCCTGCCTGGTCTCGCTCGTCGTCGTCGTGCTCGTCGCCGCCGCCCGCCGGCACCGCTGGCGCCAGGGCCTGCTGCACGGCGCCGTCGATGTCATCGGCACCGGTGCCGCCGCCCTCGTCCTCGCCACCTTCGGGTCCGCCCCGACCGTCGAACGGCCCTGGCAACCCCTCGACTGGGGGATCGGCGCCGTACCGGAAGTGGCGCTCGCCGCCGTCGCCTACCTCGTGGCGACCCGGATGCTGCTGTGGTACGCACTCGCGCCCCAGGGCGGCGGACTGCCCACGGCCGCCCGCAGCGCCCTGCTCCGCCAGGGCCTGGTCGCCGTCGCGCTGCTCGCCATCGCCCCGCTGATCTGCGTCGTCGCCGCCTCCCGGCCGCCGCTGCTGCCGCTCTTCGCGGTCCCGCTCATCGCCCTCGACTCCACCCTGTGGATCGCCCGCGCCCGCGCCGAGGAGCAGCTGCGCGACCCGCTCACCGGGCTGCCCAACCGCCAGTGGCTCCTGGAGCGCACCTGGACCGCCCTGGAGGAGGCCGAGGGCGAGGGCCTGCGCTCCGCCCTCGTGCTGATCGACCTGGACCGCTTCCGCTCGGTCAACGACACCCTCGGGCACCTCGCCGGCGACCGGCTGCTGCTCCAGATCGCCGAACGGCTGCGGCTCGCCCTGCCCCGCGGCGCCGAGGCCGCCCGGCTCGGCGGCGACGAGTTCGCCGTGCTGCTGCCCACCGCCGACTCCACCACCAGCGCCCAGCGGGTCGCCCGCCACCTCGTCGCCGAGCTCTCCTCGCCGCTCGACCTGGACGGGCTCACCCTCGTCCTGGAGGCCAGCGCCGGCGTCGCCGTCTTCCCCGAGCACGCCCTCGACGCCGAGGGCCTGCTGCGCCGCGCCGACGTGGCCATGTACCAGGCCAAGCGGGACCGCACCGGCGTCGAGGTGTACGAGTCCAAGCGCGACTCCAACACCCCCGACCGGCTCGGACTCCTCGGCGACCTGCGGCGGGCCCTCGACGCCGGCGAGGTCGAGCTGCACTACCAGCCCAAGGTCCGTTTCGACGGCCAGGTCGCCGGCCTGGAGGCCCTGGTCCGCTGGGTCCACCCGGAGCGCGGCAAGGTCCCGCCGGACGAGTTCATCGCCATCGCCGAGTCCTCCGGCCTGATGCCCCACCTCACCGAGTACGTCCTGGAGACCGCCCTCGCCCAGGTGGCCCGCTGGCGCGCCCAGGGCCTCCTCGTGCCCGTCGCCGTCAACGTCTCGCCGCGCGACGTCCACACCCCCGGCTTCGCCGGCGCCGTCGCCGCCCGGCTCGCCCGGCACGGCGTCCCGGCCGGCTCGCTCCAGCTGGAGATAACGGAGCACGTCCTCCTGGAGGACCCGCAGCGGGCCGCCGACACCATGGCCGGCCTCACCGGGCACGGCGTCAAGATGTCCCTCGACGACTTCGGCACCGGCTACTCCTCCCTGGTGCACCTGCGCCGCCTCCCGGTGAGCGAACTGAAGATCGACCGCTCCTTCGTCGCCCGGCTCGCCGTCGACACCGAGGACGCCGAGATCGTCCGCTGCACCGTCGACCTCGCCCACTCCCTCGGCCTGCTCGTGGTCGCCGAGGGCGTCGAGGACGACGAGACCTGGGAGCGCCTGCGCGACCTGGGCTGCGACGCCGTCCAGGGCTGGCTGGTGGCCGCCGCCATGCCGCCCGCCGAGACCACCGCCTGGCTGCGCGCCCGCGGGGAGCACGGCTGGCGCCGTCCCTCGGAGATCGCGGCGAGCGCGCCGATCGTGGACGTCGAGCACCCTTCCGGACACGTCGTCCAGTAGCCGCGAACCCCCACCTCCGACCGTCCGGGCGGCAAACCGTTTCACGGGCAGCGGTGCGGGCCCCATAGGATTGGGCCAACACCAACAAACTCACCCCGTGAGGATCCGCATGCCTGGCATCACGCGCGAGGAGGTCGCACACCTCGCACGGCTGGCGCGTCTGGAGCTCAAGGCCGAAGAGCTCGACCACTTCGCCGGACAGCTCGACGACATCATCGGCGCGGTCGCCCGCGTCTCCGAGGTCGCCGACCAAGACGTACCGCCGACCTCCCACCCGCTGCCGCTGACCAATGTCATGCGCGCGGACGAGGTCCGTCCGTCGCTCACCCCCGAGCAGGCGCTCTCCGGCGCCCCGGCCCAGGAGCAGCAGCGTTTCAAGGTGCCGCAGATCCTGGGGGAGGACTAAGAACGTCATGACGGACAACAGCACCATCATCAAGCTCACCGCCGCCGAGATCGCGGCGAAGATCGCCTCCGGCGAGCTCACCGCCGTCCAGGTCGCCGAGGCCCACCTCGCGCGCATCGAGGCCGTCGACGAGAAGGTCCACGCCTTCCTGCACGTCGACCGCGAGGGTGCCCTCGCCCAGGCCCGCGCCGTGGACGAGAAGCGCGCCCGGGGCGAGAAGCTCGGCCCGCTGGCCGGTGTGCCGCTGGCGCTCAAGGACATCTTCACGACCCAGGGCGTGCCCACGACGGTCGGCTCGAAGATGCTCGAGGGCTGGCTCCCGCCGTACGACGCGACCCTGGTCAAGAAGCTCAAGGCCGCCGACGTGGTCATCTTGGGCAAGACCAACATGGACGAGTTCGCCATGGGCTCCTCCACCGAGAACAGCGCCTACGGCCCGACCGGCAACCCGTGGGACCTGACCCGCATCCCGGGTGGCTCCGGCGGCGGCTCCTCGGCCGCGCTCGCCGCGTACCAGGCCCCGCTCGCCATCGGCACGGACACCGGCGGTTCGATCCGCCAGCCCGCCGCCGTCACCGGCACCGTCGGCGTCAAGCCGACCTACGGCGCGGTCTCCCGCTACGGCATGGTGGCCTTCTCCTCCTCGCTCGACCAGGGCGGCCCCTGCGCCCGTACGGTGCTCGACGCGGCCCTGCTGCACGAGGCGATCGCCGGCCACGACCCGCTCGACTCGACCTCCATCGACCTGCCGGTCCCGCCGGTGGTCGAGGCCGCCCGCAACGGCTCGGTCGCCGGGATGCGCGTCGGCGTCGTCAAGCAGTTCCGCGGCGAGGGCTACCAGGCCGGCGTGATGCAGCGCTTCGACGAGTCCGTCGAGCTGCTCAAGTCGCTCGGCGCCGAGATCGTCGAGGTGGACTGCCCGTCCTTCGACCTCGCGCTCTCCGCGTACTACCTGATCGCGCCGTCCGAGTGCTCCTCCAACCTGGCCCGCTTCGACGGTCTGCGCTACGGCCTGCGCACCGGCGACGACGGCACCCGGTCGGCCGAGGACGTCACCGCGCTCACCCGCGAGGCCGGTTTCGGCCCCGAGGTCAAGCGCCGCATCATCCTCGGTACGTACGCGCTGAGCTCGGGCTACTACGACGCGTGGTTCGGCTCGGCCCAGAAGGTCCGCACCCTCATCACCCGCGAGTTCGAGAAGGCCTTCGAGCAGGTCGACGTGATCGTCTCCCCGACGACGCCGACCACCGCCTTCCCGATCGGCGAGCGCGCCGACGACCCGATGGCGATGTACCTCGCGGACCTGTGCACCATCCCGACCAACCTGGCCGGCAACTCCGCCATGTCGCTGCCCTGCGGCCTGGCGCCGGAGGACGGTCTGCCGGTCGGCCTGCAGATCATCGCCCCCGCCATGAAGGACGACCGGCTCTACAAGGTCGGTGCCGCCGTCGAGGCCGCCTTCGTGGAAAAGTGGGGCCACCCGCTGCTTGAGGAGGCTCCGTCGCTGTGAGTGCACTGCAGAAGGCCAAGGGCTTCAAGAAGTCCCGGACCGGCACGTACCTGTCCATGGGCACCACCGCCTTCGGCGCCGTGAGCGTGCTGAAGCAGGTCAAGAAGGCCCGCACCGAGCACGACACGCTGCAGCTGATCGACGCCGTCGTGTCCGCCGCCGCCATCGTCACCGGCCTCGCGATCCTGTACCGCGAGCTGAAGCGTCTCGGCGACGACGACGTCCTGATGGGCTGAGAGGGAAGTTCCACCGTGACTGTCACTGAACTGCTGTCGTACGAGGCGGCGCTCGCCGAGTACGACCCCGTCATGGGCCTTGAGGTCCATGTCGAGCTGGGCACCAAGACGAAGATGTTCTGCGGCTGCTCGACCGAGCTCGGCCAGGACGCCAACGCCCAGACCTGCCCGACCTGCCTCGGCCTGCCCGGCGCCCTGCCGGTCGTCAACGCCGTCGGCGTCGAGTCGGCCATCAAGATCGGCCTCGCGCTGAACTGCGAGATCGCCGAGTGGTGCCGCTTCGCCCGGAAGAACTACTTCTATCCGGACATGCCGAAGAACTTCCAGACCTCCCAGTACGACGAGCCGATCGCCTTCAACGGCTATCTGGACGTCCAGCTGGAGGACGGCGAGATCTTCCGCGTGGAGATCGAGCGCGCCCACATGGAGGAGGACACCGGCAAGTCCACCCACATCGGTGGCGCGACCGGCCGCATCCACGGCGCCTCGCACTCGCTGCTCGACTACAACCGGGCCGGCATCCCGCTGATCGAGATCGTCACCAAGCCGATCGTCGGCGCGGGTGAGCGGGCCCCGGAGGTCGCCAAGGCGTACGTGGCCGAGCTGCGCGAGCTGATCCGTGCCCTGGGCGTCTCCGAGGCGCGCATGGACAAGGGCCAGATGCGCTGCGACGTCAACCTGTCGCTGATGAAGAAGGGCGCGCCCGAGTTCGGCACGCGCTCGGAGACGAAGAACGTCAACTCGCTGCGCTCCGTGGAGCGGGCGGCGCGCTTCGAGATCCAGCGGCACGCGGCGATCCTGGAGGCCGGCGGCTCGGTCGTGCAGGAGACCCGTCACTTCCACGAGGACGACGGCAGCACCACCTCCGGCCGCATCAAGGACAACGCCGAGGACTACCGCTACTTCCCCGAGCCGGACCTGGTGCCGGTGGCCCCCTCCCGCGAGTGGGTCGAGGAACTGCGCAAGGGCCTGCCCGAGCTGCCGCGCGTGCGCCGCAACCGGCTGCGCGAGGAGTGGGGCGTGTCCGAGCTGGACATGCAGTCCATTCTCAACGCGGGCGCGGTCGACGCGATCGTCGCCACGATCGAGGCGGGCGCCGACGCGGCCTCGGCCCGCAAGTGGTGGATGGGCGAGCTGGCCCGTAACGCCAACGAGAAGGGCGTCTCCCTGGAGGAGCTCCCGATCACCCCGGCGGACGTCGCCCGCGTGTCGGCCCTGGTCGCCTCCGGTGACCTCAACGACAAGCTGGCCCGTCAGGTCATCGAGGGCGTCCTCGCCGGCGAGGGCACCCCGGACGAGGTCGTCGAGAAGCGCGGTCTGAAGGTCGTCTCCGACGACAGCGCGCTCGGCGCGGCCGTCGACGAGGCCATCGCGGGCAACGCGGCCATCGCCGACAAGATCCGCGGCGGCAAGGTCGCCGCGGTCGGCGCCCTGGTCGGCGCGGTCATGAAGGCCACGCGTGGCCAGGCCGACGCGGCGAGGGTCAAGGACCTGATCCTGGAGAAGCTGGGCGTCAGCGAGGGCTGATCCCGGCCCCGTACGGCTCAGTGGGCGCGGGGCCCGCCCCCCGGGGGGGCCCCCCCGCGGCGCCCCACGCCGCCGGGGGGCCGCCCCACCTCGGCGACGACGAGACCCACGGGCAC
>NZ_JBSGBF010000116.1:0-22410 GCF_053601115.1 Streptomyces sp. NPDC004788 | reverse complement strand
GGCCACCGCCCGGGCGGCCCGGGCGGGGCTCCACGCCCGCGCGGGCACGGCCGCGCCGGGGTGCAGCACGACGTACGGTCCGGGGCCGATCAGGTCGGCGATGGCGGGCTGTCCGGCGTACGACCCGGGCTGTCCGGCGTACGAACGGGGCTGTCCGGCGTACGACCCAGGGTGTCGGGCGTACGACCCGGGCTGTCCGGCGTACGACCCGGGCTGTCCGGCGTACGAACGGGGGCCGGGCGCGGGCGGGTCCGCCGGCCGGACGATCCGCAGCCGGCCGTCGTCGTCGGGGGGCAGGGCCCAGCCGGCCGCCTCGGCCAGGTCGAGCGCCGCCTCCGCCTCGTGCCGTCCGGCGGCGCGCCGGTGCCTGAGGTCGAGCAGCGTGCCCGGGTAGTCCTCGCTGTCGGCGCCGATCCAGCGCACCCCCGCCAGCCGCAGCAGCAACGCGACCGGCAGCGGACTCTGGTGGTACGAGACGAGGACGAGCGCCCGGTCGAAGCGGCGGGCGGCCAGCGTCTCGACGAGCCGGCCGCAGTCGGCTGCCGAGACCTCCGGCGCGTCGAACCCGACCCACGGCGCCTCGTACTCCAGCACCTCGTCCACGCCCGGCAGCAGCCGCGCGGCCGCCGCGCCCTGCGGCCCGCACAGCATCGCCGTCCGCGAGGACCCGGCCGCGACGGCCTGTACGGCCGGCCCGGCGAGCAGCACGTCGCCCGCGCTGTCGAGGCGCACGACCAGCGTGCGCGGCCCCGCGGTCACGGCGCGCCTCCCGCGTACCGCAGCGCCCCCCGACGGCCCGGCGAATCGCCCGCCGGGCGACCCGGGCGGCCGGGGAACCGCGTCGTGAGCGCGATGCGGACGGCCGTGAGGAGGTCGGGGGCGGTGCGGGGGGCCGCGGCGATCTCGGCGGGGAGGGTGGCGGGGGTCGGGACGAGCACGCCGTGGGCGCCGGCGGCGCGGGCGGCGTCCATGTCGCTGCCGATGTCGCCGATGACGACCGTACGGGACGGCCGGGCGCCGAGTCGGTCGCAGGCAGCCAGGACGAGCCCCGGAGCGGGCTTGCGGCACCCGCAGCCGTCGTCGGGTCCGTGCGGGCACACGGCCCACACGCCGAACGGGCCGAGCAGCAGGTCCACGCGATGCTGTACGGCGTACAGCTGGCCGCGCGTCAGGAGGCCACGGGCGACCCCGGACTGGTTGCTGACCACGCCCACGGCGATCCCGAGCGCGCGCAGCCGGGACAGTGCCTCCGCGGCCCCCGGCCGGGGCAGCACCAGGCCCGGGTCCCCGTTGTAGGGGACGTCGACGACCAGGGTGCCGTCCCGGTCGAACAGCACGGCATCGGGCCCGTCCGCGTGCCCGCCCCGCCCCACCGGCGTGGCGACGGCACCCGGCCGCCCGGCGAACAGCCAGGGCCGCACGGCCCGGTCGGCGCTCATGACTCCGTCCCCCGCGCCGTGCCGGGCGCCGGTGGAGCGGCGGTCGGCGACGTGCTGTCCGGGGTCGAGAGGCCGGGGAACGAGGGGGCCGGGGGCGAGGGCCGTGTCAGGGGCGGTGCCGCGGCCTCGGGTGCCGTGCCGCGGCCCTGGGGGCGCTCGGCGCGGTGGGCGGCGAGCCCGCGGAGCCAGTGCCAGGTGGCGGCCGGCGGGATCGCGACGCTCGTGAGGATCATGTCGAGCACCTCCGTGCGGGTGCGCGGGCCGGGGAGCACCCGGGCCAGGGTCAGCTCTGCCGTGCCGGCGGCCCACAGGGCGCAGCCGGCGGCGGCGAGGCCGGCGGCCGTGATGGCGCGGTGGCGCGGCAGGCGGCCCTGCGGGGCTGCGGCGCGGGCGCGCCAGTCCGGGCCGTGCAGACGGCGCATCAGCACGTCGTCGCCGTTGCCGGCCTGCTGCCGGACCGGGAGCCAGCGGTCGCCCTGCCGGGGCGGGTGGGTGGTGCGGCGGCTGCCCTGGGCCAGGGTCCAGCCGGCGTCGAGGAGCCGCAGGGCCAGGTCGGCGTCCTCGCGGAAGGCGCGGCGGAAGCGTTCCTCGAAGCCGCCGACGGCCTCCAGGGCGCAGCGCCGTACGGCCATGTCGGCGGTGATCCAGCGGGCCGTGGCCAGCGCGGCGGTGTTCCGCTCGGCGTCGGTGGGGCGCCGGTCGGCGGGCAGCGGGACGTCGATCCGGGCCGCCACGGCGCCGGTCGTCTCCGGCCGGTCCGCGAGGTCCCGGGCGAGCTCCGTGCCCCAGTGCCGCGACGGCACGACGTCGTCGTCGAGGAAGACGATCCACGGCACGTCACCGGCCAGGCGGGCGCCGGTGTTCCGCGCGGCGGCGGGTCCGCGGGCCCGGCCCGGGACGACGGTGGTGATGTCGCGCAGCGCCTCGGGCACCGGCAGTTCGGGCACGCCGCCCCCGGCGCCGGGCCGGTCGTGCACGAGGACCACCCGGGAGGGCGGCGCGTCCCGCGTCGCCCGGGCGAGGGCGGTCAGGCAGTGCTGCAGGCTCGCGCGTCCGACGGTGGGGACGACGACCGCGTAACGCGGGGGCGTGGGCCGCTCGTTCATCGGACGCACCCTCCGCCGCCGACGTTCCCGCGGCCACCGGCGACGCCTTCTCGGTCACCGTCGCCGGGCCCGCCGGGCTCGGGCTCCCCGCCGCGCCATCCGTTCACGCCGGTCGCGTCACCGCGGAACATCTCGCTCCTGCGCACCGCGAAGGGCCCGATCGCCAGTAGGTCCACCGGAGTCGAGCCGAAGCACTCCAGCGCGTCGCGCGGATCGTCGACCATGGGCCGGCCGGCCGTGTTGAGGCTGGTGTTCACCACGACGGGCAGCCCGGTGCGCCGCTCGAACTCCTCCAGCATCCGCGCCACCAGCGGTTCGTGCCGCCGGTCGACGGTCTGGATCCGGGCCGTGCCGTCGACGTGCACGACGGCCGGGATGCGTTCGCGCCACTCCGGTGCGACGTCGTGCACGAACAGCATGTACGGGCTGGGCAGCGGGCCGTCGAAGATCTCGGCGGAGCGCTCCGTCAGCACCATCGGCGCGACCGGCCGGAACTGCTCGCGCCCCTTGATGTCGTTGAGCCGCTCCAGGTTGCCCGCGTGCCCCGGGTGCGCGAGCAGCGAGCGGTGCCCGAGGGCCCGTGGCCCGTACTCGGAACGGCCCTGGAACCAGGCGACGACGCCGTTCCCGGCCAGGGTCTCGGCGACGCTCGCCGCGATGTCGGCGGGCCGCTCGAACGGGACTGCGGCCGTCTTGAGGAGTCCGGCGAGCTCCGCGTCCGACCACTCGCGGCCGAGCGCGGCGCCGGGCATCGGCACGGGCGGCTCGCCGGTCTCGGCCGTCGCGAGGAGCGCCCCGCCGAGCGCCGTTCCGGCGTCTCCGGCGGCGGGCTGCACCCATACGCGCGCGAACGGACCCTCGGCCGCGATGCGGGAGTTGGCGACGCAGTTGAGGGCGACGCCGCCGGCCATGGTGAGCAGCTCGTCGTGCGTGATGCCGTGCAACCAGCGCACCAGGTCGAGCAGGGTCTCCTCCAGGACGCGCTGGGCGCTGGCCGCCAGGTCCGCGTGGGCGGCGGTCCAGGGTGCGTCGGCGGCGCGCGGCGGGCACAGCTCGGCCCAGGGCACCCCGTGCGCGCGGAACCCTCCGTCGCCGGTGGGGTACACGTACCGCCGGAGCTCGTCGGCCATCCGCGGGGAGCCGTGCGAGGCGAGCGCCATCACCTTGAACTCGTCGGAGGAGCGCAGGAATCCGAGGTGTTCGGTCAGCTCCTCGTAGACCAGGCCGAGCGACTCGGGCAGCAGTTGGGAGCGCAGCAGTTCGAGGCGGTCACCGAGACGGCGGGCCGCGAGGTGCGAGGCGCGTTCGCCGCGTCCGTCGAGCACGAGGACCGAGGAGTTCTCGGCTCCCTCGGCGGCGAACGCCGCGGAGGCGGCGTGTGCCATGTGGTGGCCGACGAACCGTACGGCGGCCGGGTCGAGCCCGTTGAGCGCGGTCGTGAGGAAGCCGGGGGCGTGCCGGGCGTACGCCTGGCGCAGGCTGTCCCAGGGATCGTCGAGGCCCAGGGAGGCGGCGGGGCAGGCCAGTTGCGGGTCGTACGAGTAGGTGACGAGGTCGAGGTCGGAGGGGCGCAGGCCGGCGCGCTCCAGACACCAGCGCGCGGACTGCTCGGGCAGCTCCCAGGCCGAGAAGGGCACGGGCCGTTTGCCGTGCTTGCGCCGCGAGAAGCGTTCCTCCTCCGCGGCGGCGACGGTGGCGCCGTCGACGACGAGGGCCGCCGAGGGGTCGTGGAAGAGGGCGTTGATGCCGAGAACGCGCATGAGGGTGCCTTCCGGTGGGGCCTTCCGGTGGGGGTCGGCGGAGGCGGTCGCGCCCGGCTCAGCCGGGCGGCCGCGACGGATCCGACGGCTCGGTCCGCTGCTCCTCCGACCGGAACCAGTCGATCGTCCGGCGCAGGCCCTGTTCGGCGTCGACGAGCGGGCGCCATTGCAGCTTGTCGCGGGCCAGGGTGATGTCCGGGCAGCGTACGGCGGGGTCGTCGACGGGCCGTTCGACGAAGCGGATGGTGGAGGCCGAACCGGTGAGCCGCGCGATCCAGCGGGCGAGTTCCAGCATGGTGATCTCGGACGGGTTGCCGATGTTGACGGGGCCCCGCATGCCGTGGGCGGCGGCCGCGAGGATGCCACGCACGGTGTCGGAGACGTAGCAGAGGGAGCGGGTCTGCTGCCCGTCGCCGGTCACGGTCAGGGGTTCGCCGGCGAGTGCCTGCCGGACGAAGGTGGGCACGGCCCGTCCGTCGTAGCCGCGCATGCGCGGTCCGTACGTGTTGAAGAGCCGCACGATCGCCGTGTCCGTCCCGCGGGCGCGCGCGGTGGCCATGGTGAGCGCCTCGCTGAAACGTTTCGCCTCGTCGTAGACGCTACGCGGGCCGACCGGGTTCACCCGGCCCCAGTACCGCTCGCTCTGCGGGTGCTCCTCGGGATCGCCGTAGACCTCGGAGGTGGAGGCGAGCACGAAGCGCGCGCCATGGGCGTGGGCCAGGGCGAGGGCGTTGCGGGTGCCGAGACTGCCCGCCTCCAGCGTGTGCAGGGGCAGGCGCAGATAGTCGGCGGGGGAGGCCGGTGAGGCGAGGTGCAGCACCAGGTCAGGGGGTCGGTCCACCGTGAACGGCTCACGGACGTCGGCCTCCCGCAACCGGAAGCCGGGGCGGCCGAGCAGTCCGGAGACATTGGCGCGCCGGCCGGTGCTGAAGTCGTCGACGCAGGTCACGTCCGTTCCGTCGGCGAGCAGCGAGGCGCAGAGGTGGGATCCCACGAAACCGGATCCACCGGTCACGACGGCGTGTTCCCAGCGGGGCGCGGGGGACATGTCCATGGGGCATCTCCTCCATGCGAGGACGGGGAGAAGGGGGAAGAGTGGGGGGCGTGGCGTGCAGCCCGTTCAGACGGTCGTGCTGTTACCCGCACCGAGCAACGCTACTCCTCGTATGCACGCCCCACTTCTCGAAGCGGCGGAAAACGGGAGGAAAGCTTGTAAACATGACTCAGCGAAGCGATTCCGGGGTAACAGCAGCACGATGACGCCCGGGTCGCACGGCCGGGCTCGACTCGAGGAGATGGCCGCGATGGACACGCGGACCGACACGGGGACCGACACCCACAGCAACGACGACATCAGCTGGCACGACACCACGCTGTCCACCTGTCGGCCCGCCGTCGCCACCCGGGAACAGCGCTCCCCGGACGAACGGGACGACTCCGAGCAGGAACGGAACATCTTCCGCGGCGAGGACTGACCGGGCGGCCGCCGTCCGGACCGCGGCACCGGAAGGGAGACCCCATGACCGCCACCCCGGACCCGCGCGAGCGGGCCGAACAGCAGGCGGAACAACACGCGGAACAGCAGCCCGAACAGCAGGCTCAGCAGCCCGACGAGCGGGCGGAGGAGCGGGCGGAGCGGACCCGGCAGGAGCTCACCGAGCCGCACGGTCCGCCGCCGCCCCCGCCCGACCAGAGCGGCCCCGAGACCGTAGGGCCCACCGGACAGGCCACGGGCGAGGGCCCGGCCCGGTCGGCCCAGAGCGGCGCCTATCTGACCAGCGCGCAGGGCACCCGGCAGTACGAGAGCGACCACTCGCTCAAGGCCGGCCCCCGCGGTCCGACGCTGCTCCAGGACCATCAACTGCGCGAGAAGATCACCCACTTCGACCACGAGCGCATCCCGGAGCGGGTGGTGCACGCGCGCGGGGCCGCCGCCCACGGGACGTTCCGCAGCTACGGGACGGCGAGCCGGATCACCCGGGCCGCCTTCCTCGCCGAGGACGTGGAGACCCCGGTCTTCGTGCGGTTCTCCACCGTGCTCGGCTCCCGCGGCTCCGCCGACACCGTACGGGACACCCGCGGCTTCGCGACCAAGTTCTACACCGACGAGGGGACCTTCGACCTGGTCGGCAACAACATCCCCGTCTTCTTCATCCAGGACGCGGTGAAGTTCCCCGACGTCGTGCACGCGGCCAAGCCGGAGCCGGACCGGGAGATCCCGCAGGCGCAGAGTGCGCACGACACCTTCTGGGACTTCGTCACCCTGCACACCGAGGCCACGCACCACACCCTGTGGAACATGTCCGACCGGGGCATCCCCCGGTCCTTCCGGATGATGGAGGGCTTCGGCGTCCACACCTTCCGACTGGTGGCCGGGGACGGCGGGACGACCCTGGTGAAGTTCCACTGGAAGCCGCGGCTCGGCGTGCACTCCCTCGTGTGGGAGGAGGCGCAGATCATCGGCGGCATGGATCCCGATTTCCACCGGCGCGATCTCCACGACGCCATCGCGGCCGGGGCGTTCCCGCAGTGGGAACTGGGCGTCCAGGTCTTCCCCGACACGCCCGAGCAGACGTTCCGGGGCATCGACCTGCTCGACCCGACGAAGATCGTGCCCGAGGAGTGGGCGCCGGTCGAGCCGGTCGGACTGCTCACCCTCGACGCCAATCCGAAGAACTTCTTCGCCGAGACGGAACAGGTCGCCTTCCACCCCGGTCATCTCGTGCCCGGCATCGACATCACGGACGACCCGCTGCTCGCCGGGCGCCTCTTCTCGTACCTCGACACGCAGATCAGCCGGCTCGGCGGCCCCAACTTCGCCCAACTTCCGGTGAACCGCCCGCACGCCCCCGTCAACGACATGCTCCGCGACGGCATGCACCAGACGGCCGTGCACACGGGCGTCGCGCCCTACCGGCCCAACTCCCTCGACGGCGGCTGCCCGTTCCTCGCGGGCGCGGACACCGGCGCCTTCATCGAGAGCCCGGTCGAGCTGCCCGCCTCCCGCAAGCAGCGCGAGGCACCGGCGTCCTTCGCCGACCACTTCGGGCAGCCCCGGCTGTTCTGGCTGAGCATGACGCCGACCGAGCGCGAGCACATCATCGCCGCGTACGCCTTCGAGCTGGGCAAGTGCCGTGAACAGGGCGTCAGGGAAAGGGCCTTGGCGGTCCTCGCCAACATCGACCCGGTGCTCTGCGAGGGCGTCGCCGCCGGGCTCGGCCTGCCGGTCCCGGCGGCGACGGTGCCCTTCGCCGACGTGTCGCCCAGCCCCGCCCTGTCCCAGCTGGGCAGCAGCTGGCCGCTGGACGGCCGGACCGTCGGAATCGTGGCCGATGCCGACGGGGACCTCACCGACGTGCGCGCGCTCCTCGACGCCGTACGGGACGCCGGCTGCGTCGGCCTCGTGACGACCGCCGCGGGCGGCACGCTCGGCGACCCGGCCGACGGGATTCCGGTCGACCGGACCTTCGCCACGGCCCGCTCGACGGAGTTCGACGCGCTGCTCGTGACCGCCTGCCCGCCGCCCGGTCTCGACGCGACGGGCGCACGCGACGCCAAGGCCGGCCACCTGTTCGACGACAGCCGGTTCCTCGTCGACCCGCGCGTGACGCGCCTGCTCGACGAGGCGTACCGGCACGGCAAGGCCCTCGGCCTCACCCGCAGGGCGTCTCCCGCCCTGGCCGCCGCCCGCATCCCGGCCGAGGCGCCGGGAGTCCTCGTCGCCGACGACCCGGGGGACCTGTGGTCCCGGCTCGCCGAGCTCCTCGGCGAGCACCGCGTCTGGGAGCGGTTCCCCGCCTCCGTATGACCGAGGCGGCCGAGAGCCCGGCCGACCTGCGGGTCCGGACCCGAAACGGGTCCGGACACGCTGGCGCCGCCGCCCGGATGGGGGGAAAGGCCGGGCGACGGCTCTCTCGGGTGTGCACACCCACACACGCGTATGCCCCGCGGAAGCGGTCCTACGCACCCGCGCCGCTGCGCCACGCCTGGGGCCCGAGGGCCTACGGCTACGGGCCTGAGGGCCTACGGGCTTACGGCCTGCGGGTCTGAGAACCTACGGCCTGACGGCCAACAGGCCTGCCTCCCTGCCTGCGGTCCGAGCCTGAACCCGGCCGGCCCGACGGACGTCGTCAGACGCTCCAGATCTCCTTCATCGTCTCCACGTCGCCCTTGGCGTTCAGCGTGATCTCGTAGATGTTGCCGAAGCAGCCGTAGGGCGCCTCCACCTTCGGGTAGTCCTCGGTGGGAGCCCCGATCTCCTCCGCGAGGCACCGGTCGACGTGCAGCGACAGCTGCTCGTGGTCGACCTGCTTCCACTGGCCGGGACCGGCGGCCAGGGCCAGATACGCCTTGACGTTCCCGGGAAGGACGTAGTGCTTGGTCGGGTCCCCCTTGTCGGCGCCGTAGATCCAGTCGTTCGGCGTGCAGTGCGGCTTGGCCTCCGCGGCCTCGAAGCCGCCGGAGTCGCGCATCAGCTCGACCTTCACCTTCAGGTGCCCGGCGGGCAGCGTCGGCGGCTTGCCGCAGTCCCCGCCCTTTCCGTCGCCGTCGACGTCGTCGGCCTGGCCGCCGCTTCCGGCCTCTCCGGAGCCCGGCGCCTTGGACGCACCGGCCGACGGCGCGCTCGACGGCGCGGCGCTGCTGCCGGAACCTCCGGTGACGCCTTCGGCGTTGGACTCCTCCGGGCCGCAGGCGGCGACGCCGCTCAGGGCGGCGAGGAGCGCAATCGCACCCAGAACACGGCGAGTTGAAGTCATTCTTCCATTCCCCCGAATGTGAGAGCTCGTGACGTGATCATGATTGACCGACGGAGCTTTCTACCCCACGGGGATGCAGAAAGGCCAATCGGCCGGCCGCTGCGGCCCAGGCAGCCGAGTAGCGGGGACGGCGGGGGCGGCCCCCGCCGTGCGCGATGCCATGTGCCTTCGGGATACCCCCGCGGGGTCACGCCGACCGGGCCGGCGGGCACCCGCAGCACACCTCTCAGGACTCCGTACCGGCCGAACCCGGGAAGAAGGTGATCAGGGTGGCGACACCGTCCTGATCCACGACGCGGACGGCCGGTTCGGGGACGTCCACCGTCGAGACATCGATCTCTCTCGGATGCCGCACGATGTGTCGCAGCACGACGGGGGAACGCGGCGAGTCACCGCCGACGGCGACGATCACCACGTCGTCCTTCGGGTCGTACGTGAGGTACGAGAAGGGCAGCCGCTCGGCTTCGTACTGGTGCCCGATCGCCATGTCGAGCACTTCGATGCTCACGAGATGTCCGCCCTGCGCCTCGGTGAGCTCCTCGAGCGCGGTCACCCAGCGGCCGCGGTCGGATACGCCATTACCTGCCATGACCTCGCTCCTCCTCCACACGCTTCTGGCGAATTGTCGCCTTCCTTCCTTTTTACTCTCCGTACCTGACCTCAAATGGCCGCCGGCGCTACGGCAAGGAGGCGGGTCGGGAACGACGGCTCCGGCGCCGTCCTCTCAGCCGCGCCGCGCCTACGCGTCCGGGTTCTTGCCCGTGGCGGAGGTGGTGATGCGGTCGACCTGCATCTTCACGAAGGACGGCAGCTCGTGGTCCTTGGGCAGGTTCCGGCCGAACATCACGGCCACCACGGAGCCGACGCGCAGCTCCGCGGTCTGGTACGTCTCCCCCTGGTCCTCCTCCGCGAAGGCGTCGGTCTCATCGGCGGCCGTGTCGATGGTCAGCGGCTTCGGCTTGGTCTTCTCGTCCTTGTGGTTCTCTGCGACCGCCGCCTTCATGGCCGCCTTGGCGTTGTCGACGGAGTCATAGGCGAGGAGGGTGAACTGCACGTTCACGTCCTTGTCGCCGTTGGTGTTCTCGTCGGAGTGCCGGGTCGTCGCCTGAGCTGTCAGCCCGGCACAGCTCCACTGGCCCTGCGTCTGGCACTGCTGCTGGGCGGTGCTTCCGTCGAGGACGCGCGGCTCCTGGGCGAGCCACCCCTTCGGGGCGGCGAGCTTGCTGGGGATGGCCTGGGCCACCTGGGACGGGTTGAACGGCGCGTCGGCCACGCCGCCGCCCCCGTCCTTTCCGCCCCCGTCCTTTCCGCTCCCGCCCTCGCCGCCGCTTCCGCCCGAGCAGCCGGCCAGCGCCAGCACCAGTGTGAGTCCCGTAATCGCACCGCGCGTCTTGCGAAGCATCGCTCGCCCCGTTCGTGATTTTCCGTCAGTCGTACCTGAATATCACGGTGTTGGGGAGGAGGACCGTTCGCAGCTCACCCAGCCCCGGGACACGGCGACCCTCGCCGACCGGCATCGGCCGCGCGTGCCCGGCGGTCAGGGGGTGAGGGTGAGGGCGAACCGGTCGAAGATGTCGGACACGTCGATCCAGCCCACGGCCCTGCTGCAGATCGGATACCCTTCGGCGTTCGAGCAGCCGAACCCGACGGCGACCATCCCGTTCAACTGCCGGGAGTCCGGGTCGTTGATGGTGATCACGGGGCCGCCGCTGTCGCCCTGCTGCGCGACCCATCCGCCGTCGTTCGGGACGCCGATGCTGCCGAAGACCGTGATGCCGTCGATGACCCAGCTGGCGTCGCCGGCCTGCTCGGTGCGGATGTCGCAGACGACCTTGGAGCCGTAGCCGAGCTGGCAGACGAAGTCGCCCACCGCGACGTTGCGCGTGCCGTTGAGGCGGCGGGTGTACCCCTGGGCATCGGTGCCGTCCCAGGTGTAGCGGCTCGTCGGCGCGTCGATGAACGCCGAGTCGATGTCGGCCAGCGCGGCCCTGACCCGGCCGATGTACGTGCCGCCGGCCGTGGTGACGACGTCGTCGACGTTGAAGCAGTGGCTGGAGGTGACAAGCCAATGGCGCTGGTCCACGGTGCTGATGGCCGGGATGCCGCTGGTGCACGCTGCTCGTCCGCTGGGGCTCACGGGCCCGAGCGCGGCCCCGGCATAGAACGGCGAGCTGTCGTCCCACCGGCTGGCGAGCGGCAGCATCGCGGGCGAGTGGCGGACCCGGACGGGCGTCGCCCCCGTCTCCGCGCGCTGCCTTGCGACGTCGGGGCGGGCGAGGTACTCCTGTGCGGATTTCGTGTCGTCCACCCCGAGTTCGATCGCGCTGCCGTCGACCGTGCTGTGCGCCCTCTCGATCTTGAACGGCAGGTCGCGGCGGTCAAGGAGGGCCTTCATCTCCTTTCTGAGCTGCTGCCTGGACTTCGCCCCGCGACGTACGTTCAGCAGGTCCGTGTCGGCCTTCGGATTGACTCTGCGCACCGCGGCCAGGAAGACCGCCCGCCGGTCCGGGTCGGTGAGGTAGACGTTGACGGACCGGTAGTCCGCGGCCATCTCGACCTGCGTGTACACATCCGCCTGGGTGCTCCGGCCCACCCGGGCCACGGCGTCGGCCAGCACCCGCAGCGGCTCCAGCACCTCTCCCTGGCGCTCCGGCGTCATCGCCGCCACGACGTCGGCGGACAGCGGCTCGGGCGTCCTGGCCTCGGCGGACACCGCCGCGAGCGGTAGAACGGCCAGCACCGCCGCGAGCGCCGCCGGGCGCCACACAGCCTTCTTCATCGATCTCCCCTGGTTCCCATACAGATGGTGACGATTACGGTGCGTGACGCTATGGGGGGCCGAGGGGTGCAGCAAGGGGGCGCGGCGGCCGGCAGAGAGATGCGAGGCCGCCGCAGGGCGGCGCATGGAAGTACATGCGGCGCGCAGGAGGGGCGCGCGTGGCGCTCGACGACGTACGAGGCGGACCTGTCAGACTCCGCTCCGGGTCAAGCCGAGCTGACGGGTCCTCAGCGGTCACCGCGTCGGGCCCCTTCCTCGGGGTGTCGCGGGTGCCGGCAGGTGTTTTTCGAAGGGCAGCGCGCCGATGGTCTCCGGGTCCGCCTCCACGTCGAAGAGCGGGGCGTAGCCGGTGGCCAGGTACAGGCCGCGGGCCTCGGGCTGGCGCGGGCCGGTGGTCAGGTAGATCCGCCGGTAGCCACGGGCAATCGCCTGGTGCTCCAGTTCGGCGACGACGCGACGGGCGAGGCCCCGCCGCCGGTGGGCGGAGTGCGTCCAGATCCGTTTCAGTTCGGCTGCGGTCGCGTCGTAGCGGCGGAAGGCGCCGCCCGCGATCGGCTCGCCCTGTTCGAGGAGCAGGAGCAGGACGCCGCCGTGCGGGGCGGTGAACTCCTCGTCGGGGTAGCGGGACAACTCGGCGTGTGCGTCCTTGCCGTAGCGCCGGGAGTACTCGTCGCCGAGTTCTCTCAGCAGGGGCCGCACTCGCGGGTCGGAGACGGGCACTTGAATCACCGTCAGTTCCGGCGTGCGTGACATCACCTCACCGCCGCGAGGGTGCCGCGCGCCGCCCGCTCGGCGTCGCGCTTGGCGACCTCCTCGCGGACGATCGGGATCACGTACCGGCCGAAGTCGACGGCGTCGTCCAGGAGGTCGTAGCCGCGGGCGGAGAGGATGTCGACGCCGAGGTCGTAGTAGTCGAGCAGCGCCTGGGCGACGGTCTCCGGGGTGCCGACCAGGGCGTTGGAGTTGCCCGCCCCTCCGGTGGCCGCCGCGGTCGGGGTCCACAGGGCGCGGTCGTAGCGCTCCCCCGCCTCGGCGATTCCGAGCAGCCGCTGCGAGCCGACGTTCTCCGGGGCGCCGGTGCGGTGGCGCCGCTTGAGCCTTGCCGCGTCCTGCTCCCGGATGGCACCGAGGGTGCGGTGGGCCTTCTCCCAGGCCAGTTCCTCGGTCGGGGCGATGATCGGCCGGAACGCCACCTGGATGCGGGGCGCCTCGGTGCGGCCCGCCGCCTGCGCGGCGGCCTTCACGGCCTCGATCTGCTCGGCGGTCCGAGCCAGGGGTTCGCCCCACAGGCAATAGATGTCGGCCTCGGCCCCGCCGGCGGCGTACGCGGCGGGGGACGATCCGCCGAACGACACGCCGGGGCGGGGCTGCTGGACTGGGAAGACGTCGCTGACGAAGTCGTGGAAGCGGTAGTGCTCGCCCTCGTGGTCGAAGGGCTCGTGGGTGGTCCAGATCTTCTTGACGATCCGGATGTACTCGCGGGTGCGGGCGTAGCGCTCGTCCTTGGTGAGCGTGTCGCCTTCGCGGCCCTGCTCGTGGTCGCTGCCGCCGGTGATGAAGTGCACCGTCAGCCGGCCCTCGCTGATCTGGTCAAGGGTGGCGAAGGTCTTGGCGGCGAAGGTGGGGTACGAGACGTTGGGCCGGTGGGCGAGCAGGATCTGGAGGTTGTCCAGTCGGCTCGCGATGTAGGCGGCGGCCGGGGCGGGGTCGGGCGCTCCGGAGTGGTAGGCGAACAGCACCCGGTCCCAGCCGTGGTCCTCGTGCGCCCGGGCGAGCCGGAGTGTGTACTCCTTGTCGAAGGCGGCGCCGGAGCGCGGGGTGGTTTCGGAACCGTCGTTGGTGGCGGCAATGCCGAGGAACTCCACGGGCATGGGAGATGGCCTTTCCTCAAGTCCTTTGTGCCGTGCCGGGGTGCGGTGGCACGGGCCGGGCACGGCGGAGCGGGGCAGCCCTCGGCGCGGCCGGTGCGACGGCGCTTGCGGGGCGGGGAATGCGGGGTGTGCGGGTGTGGAGGCGCCGGGGCAGGGCAGGTTCAGGTGCCTTGGGCGAAGGGAGGGGCGGCGGCAGCGCGCGCGTCAGGTCTCTCGCAGGCCGCCCGCAGGCGGATTCGGCGTGTGCCGAGCGAGCGCCGCGCAGGACGGTGCCACGCGTGCGGGAACTCGGTCCGCGGCGGGGTCACCGAGGAAGCGAAGGGCCGGTCAGACGGCCCGCTGCCGCGTCAGGCGCAACACGCCGCGGACCACACCCGACCGAAGTCGATGTGGTCGCGCGTGACCAGGCGCTGCTCGGCGTTCATGCGCCCAATTGAGCATGACATCGTGCTGCTCGTCAACCACGGCCCGGATACCGGACCGGCGTCGGGCCGCTCCCGGCCCCGGTGCGGTGGACGCCTGCGCGGGCGCGGTTCCCTGTCGAGCGCCACCGCGCGCGAGGCGGATATGAACGGCACGCTTCGAGCGTATGTCGAGAATTCGGAATATGAGACGGGACCGTTTCTCGCATTGACGTGGCCGATTTCCGCTGCCAGCCTCTTCGGCGTGAGCCAGTCAGCGAACTCCAGCACGCGGCTGCACCTCGATCTCCGGCCGCACGCCAGCGCTCTCCGTGCGTTCTGCTGCGCCTGTTAGACGACCGCCGGCGGCACGTCACAGGCCGCTGCCCCCGTCGTTCCCCGTCGCCCCCGCCTTTCGCCGCCCTTTCCGCTGTCTCTGACATTTCCCGGAATTCGGCGGCCGTCATCCCTGCCGCGAATCCGTCGCATTCCGCCGCGCCGAGGACGGGTTCGTGCGCGTTCGCCACCGCCCCTCGTCACCTCTGAACAGGACGTTCCGATGAGCACGTTGTCCCCGACGAACCGACGCCAGTTCCTCGCCCTGCTCGGCCTCTCGGCCGTCGCGGTCGGCTGCGGCACGGCCGCGGGCAGCGGCGGCTCCGCCAAGGGCGGCACCAGGACACTCCGCTACCAGGGCTGGACCGGCCAGGTCACCCCCGCCGAACTCGCCGAGGACCTCGGCTATTTGGGGGACGTGAAGCTGGAATGGGTCGGCAACACCATCAGCGGCCCGCAGGACATCCAGTCGGCGGCCACCGGTCAGACCGACTTCGGCGGCGCGTTCAACGGCGCGGTGGTCAAGCTGGCCGCGAGCGGCGCACCGATCAAGGCCGTCATCAGCTACTACGGCTCCGACAAGGACTCCTACAGCGGCTACTACGTCCTCGCCGACAGCCCCATTCGCTCCGCCCGCGACCTCGTCGGCAAGAAGGTCGGCATGAACACCCTCGGCGCGCACTCCGAGGCGATGCTCGACATCTACCTCCAGCGGGGCGGCCTGTCCTCCGCGGACGCCGACAAGGTGGAACCCCTCGTCGTACCTCCCGTGAACACCGAACAGTCCCTGCGGCAGAAGCAGATCGACGTCGCCGTGCTCGCCGGGGTCCTGCGCGACAAGGCCCTCGCCGACGGAGGGCTGCGGCCGCTGTTCACCGACTACCAGCTCCTGGGCTCCTTCAGCGCCGGGACGTACGTCATGACCGAACGCTTCATCAAGCAGAACCCCGACACGGTACGGGCCTTCGTCACCGGCGTCGGCCGGGCGCTCGACTGGTCGCGCGCCACCCCGCGCCACGAGGTCGTCGCCCGGATGACGGAGATCGTCGGCAAGCGGAAGAGGAACGAGGATGCCGGCGCCCTGCGCTACTGGAGGTCGTACGGCGTGGCAGAGCCCGGCGGGCGCATCACGGACAAGGAGCTCCAGCTCTGGATCGACTGGCTGGCCCGGCGCGGGGACGTCGACCGCGGCCGGGTCCACCTCGAATCGCTCTACACCAACGACTTCAACCGCAACGGGAGGTGACCCCGTGACCACCACGCACACAGCGAAGATCGTCTTCGACCGGGTGCGCAAGGAGTTCCCCGTCAAGGGCAAGGACGGCACGCGCTCAGCCGTCACGGCGCTCGACGGTGTCGACCTGACCGTCGGCGCCGGTGAGTTCCTCGTCGTGGTGGGGCCCAGCGGCTGCGGCAAGTCGTCCCTCCTCGACCTCCTCGGTGGCCTGTCCCGGCCCACGTCGGGCCGCATCCTGCTGGACGGCTCCCCCGTGACCGGTCCGGGCGTCGACCGGGGCATCGTGTTCCAGCAGTACGCGCTGCTGCCGTGGCGCACCGCCCAGGGAAACGTCGAGTTCGGGCTTGAGGCCATCGGCGTCCCGCGGCGCCAACGGGCCGCGCGGGCACGGGAGTTCCTGCACCTGGTGGGACTCGGCGGCTTCGAGGGGCGGCATCCGCACGAGCTGTCGGGCGGGATGCGGCAGCGGGTCGCCATCGCGCGCAGCCTGGCGTACGACCCGGACGTGCTGCTGATGGACGAACCGTTCGGGGCGCTGGACGCCCAGACACGGGAGTCGCTCCAGGACGAACTGCGGCGCATCTGGCAGACCACCGGCAAGACGGTCGTCTTCATCACGCACGGCATCGACGAGGCCATCCACCTGGGGCAGCGGGTGGCCGTGATGACCTCCCGGCCCGGTCGGATCAAGGAGGTCGTGCCGATCGACCTGCCCGTCCCGGCGGCCGGCGACGACCCGCGCTCCAGCCCCGAGTTCGCGCGGCACCGGCACCACATCTGGTCCCTGCTCCGCGACGAGGTGTCGAGGGCGCAGCAGGAGGAGAGGGCAGGAGCCAGCGTATGAGTACCGTCACCACCGAGGCCGGCACCGGCCTCGCCCCGCGTCCCGAGGAATCCCCGAAGACCGCCGCCCCTGCCCCGGCACGACGTCCCGGGCGGTTCCGGAAGGCAGGGCGTCGGCTGGCGTACGGGCTCGTCAGGGCCGGCACCAGGTCTGCGGCCGTCGTGGCCCTGCTCCTGCTGTGGGAGGCCGCACCCCGGCTCGGCATCGTCGACCGTACGTTCCTTCCCCCGTTCAGCGAGGTCGCCCGGGCGTGGTGGGAACTCGCCGCCGACGGGCAGCTCGCCGACCACCTGCGGGCCAGCCTCACCCGCTCGCTCAGCGGTTTCGGGATCGCGGTGGCGTTCGCCGTGCCCTTCGGTCTGCTGATCGGCTGGTACCGGCCGGTGGCGGATCTGCTCGGGCCGCTGCTCGAAGTCTTCCGGAACACCGCCGCCCTCGCCCTGCTGCCCGTGTTCGTGCTGCTGCTCGGCATCGGTGAGACGTCCAAGATCTCGATCGTCGTGTACGCCTGCGTCTGGCCGGTCCTGCTGAGCACCATCAGCGCCGTACAGACCGTGGACCCGACCCTGCTCCGGCTGGCCCGGTCGCTCGACCTGCCCGCCGTGCGGCTGTTCCAGAAGGTGATCCTCCCGGCGTCGGTGCCGGCGGTGTTCACGGGGGTCCGGCTCGCCGGGGCCGTGTCCATCCTGGTCCTGGTCGCCGCCGAGATGATCGGCGCCAAGGCGGGGCTCGGCTATCTGGTCAATGCCTCGCAGTACAACTTCGCCATCCCGCAGATGTACGCCGGGATCATCACGATCTCGGCGGTCGGCGTGGTCTTCAACCAGCTCCTCGTCGCTCTGGAGCGGCGGCTCAGCTCCTGGCGGGTCCCCGCGAACGGCTGAACCACGCCCCGCCGCCGCCCCGTTCCGTCCCCATCCCCGTCCCCGTCCCCGTCCCCGCTCATCCACCCAGGACATCGCCATGACCGCATCACCGCCCCGCCGTCAGCTGCACCTGAACGCCTTCCTGATGAACGCCGGCCACCACGACGCCGCCTGGCGGCATCCCCGGACCACGCCGGAGCGCGTCACCGATCCGACGTACTTCCAGGAACTGGCCAGGACAGCCGAGCGCGGGCTGCTCGACTCCGTGTTCCTCGCCGACGGGCTCGCCCTGTGGGGCAACGCCCGGTACAACGCACTGGGCGGCTTCGAGCCGCTGACCCTCCTGTCGGCGCTGGCCACCGTCACGCGCCACATCGGACTCGTCGCCACGGTCTCCACCACCTACAACGAACCGTTCACCACGGCCCGCGCGTTCGCCTCCCTCGACCACCTCAGCGGCGGCCGGGCGGGCTGGAACATCGTGACCTCCGGAAGCGTCGACGAGGCCCGCAACTTCGGTCGGGACGAACACCTGGAGCACGGCCTGCGCTACGAGCGGGCCCGGGAGTTCGTCGACGTCGCCGTCAAGCTGTGGGACAGCTGGGCCGACGACGCCATCGTCCTCGACCGCGCGAGCGGCGTCTACGCGGACACCGACAAGGTCCGGCCCATCGACCACCGGGGGACGCACTTCCGGGTGCGCGGCCCCCTGAACGTGCCCCGCTCGCCGCAGGGGCGTCCGCTGCTGGTGCAGGCGGGCTCGTCGGAGGACGGCAAGGAGTTCGCGGCGCGGTACGCGGAGGCGGTGTTCACCGCGCAGCAGACCCTGTCCGACGCCCAGGCGTTCTACAAGGACCTCAAGAGCAGAGTGGTCCGCCAGGGGCGCGCGGAGAACGAGGTGAAGATCCTGCCCGGCATCTGCCCGGTCATCGGCTCGACGGAGGCGGACGCCCGGGCCCTGGAGCAGGAACTCACCGACCTCCAGGTGCCCGAGTACGGCCTGGCGCAGCTCTCCGGGATGCTCGGCACCGACCTGACCGGTCACCCGCTGAACGGCCCGCTGCCCGAGCTGCCGGCCGAGCACGACATCAACGGCAACAAGAGCCGCTTCACGCTCGTCGCCGAACTCGCCCGGCGGGACGGGCTCACGCTGCGCGAGCTGATCGCCCGGCTCGGCGGCGGACGCGGCCACCGGGTCGTCGCCGGCACCGCCGAGCAGATCGCCGACCAACTCCAGGAGTGGTTCACCCAGGGCGCGGCCGACGGCTTCAACATCATGCCGCCGTACCTGCCGGGCGGGCTCGACCACTTCGTCGACCAGGTGGTCCCGATCCTCCAGGCTCGTGGCCTGTTCCGTACGGAGTACACCGGCCGCACCCTGCGCGAGCACTACGGGCTGCCGAGGCCGACGGCCTGACCGGAGACCCGCTCGACTCGTCACCGACCCTCCCCGCCCTGATCAGAACCTTCCGAGAGGACGACCTGGCATGACCAACGCATCCACCACATCAGGCGCGCCCACCGCGCCCACCTCGTCGACCGGACCGAACGGAGCGAACGGACCGGCCGGACCTGCCGGCTTCGGGATCCGCCGGATCGGCGGCCGTATCGGCGCCGAGATCCACGGCCTGGACCTGGCGAGCGAGCTCACCCCGGAGACCGTCGCGGCGCTGGGCGGCGCGCTGCTGGAGCACAAGGCCCTCGTCTTCCGCGACCAGCACCTCGACGACGACGGGCAGCTCCGCTTCGCCTCCCTCTTCGGCGAGCTGACGAGTGCCCACCCCACCGTGCCGGCCGTCGACGGACGACCGCAGATCCTGCCGGTGGACGGCGACGAGGGCATCCGCGCCAACCACTGGCACACGGACGTCACCTTCGTCCGTACGCCGCCCAAGGCGTCCACGCTGCGCGCCCTCGTCGTCCCGCCGTACGGCGGCAACACCCTGATCGCCAACGCGGCCGCCGCGTACCAGGACCTGCCGGAGCCGCTGCGTGAGCTCGCCGACCGGCTGTGGGCGGTGCACACCAACGCGTACGACTACGCCGAACCGAAGAACGAGAAGGCCGCCGAACACCGGCGGCGGTTCGTCTCACGTCGCTACCGCACCGCCCACCCGGTGGTGCGCGTCCACCCCGAGAGCGGTGAACGCGGGCTGTTCATCGGGGGGTTCGCGCAGAGCCTGGTCGGGTTCGGCCCAGCGGAGTCGCGGGCCCTGCTGGGGCTCCTCCAGTCGTACGTCACCCGGCCCGAGAACCTGGTGCGGATCTCCTGGAACGCCGGGGACCTGGTGCTGTTCGACAACCGGATCACCCAGCACTATGCCCCGGACGACTACGGCGACCAGCCGCGGCTGCTGCACCGCGTCACGGTCGCCGGGGACGCCCCCGTCGGGGTCGACGGCGCGCACAGCTACGTCGTCGAAGGCGACGATGCCGCCCACTACACGCCCGTGGCGGCCTGACCGGCCCCGCACACGCCGGCCGACGGCCCCGGCCCGCGATTCCGGGCCGGGGCCCCTTGCCCGGGCGGTGGGGCGCCCGGTCGACGGTGCGGCCGTCGCCGCCCCACCGCGACCGATCCCGGCAGGTCCCGCACCGGCCCACCCGCGGTGATCAGCGGTGGGCCGTGCGGGATAATCCCCTCATGCGGATCTCAGCCAAGGCGGACTACGCGGTACGGGCCGCCCTCCTCCTCGCCGGCACCCCCGAAGGCGGCCCCCTGAAGGCGGAGGCCATGGCCGAGGCGCAGGAGATCCCGCACAAGTTCCTCGAAGGCATCCTCAACGACATGCGCCGCGGCGGGCTGGTGGTCAGCCAGCGCGGCGCCGGCGGCGGCTACCGACTGGCCAAGGCCCCCGCGGACATCTCCGTCGCCGATGTGGTCCGGGCGGTCGAGGGCCCCCTCGTCTCCGTGCGCGGCGTGCGCCCGCCGGAGCTCGCGTACACCGGCCCCGCAGAGGCGCTGCTGCCGCTGTGGGTCGCCCTGCGCGCGAACGTCCGCCAGATCCTGGAAGGCGTCTCGCTGGCGGACATCGCCTCCGGCGAACTCCCGGACGCCGTGCACTCCCTGGCCCAGGACCCGGCTGCCTGGACCAATCCCTGAAACGAAGCCGTCCACCGTTCGGTCAGTCTCTTGCCCGCCGGTAGCGGCGCCGACGACGGCGCCTCACCCTGACGCCGCCCGACACGGGCTACGTGCCGAATGGGCACCGCCCCGTGGACACCGCGGTGACCGTCACGGCGAGGGCGGCCCCTCACATCACGACCCGAGTCCTGGAGCTGAGGGACGCCGCCGGCCTGGACCGCTTCCGGTCCCGCCTCTGACCTGCGACGTCTCGTAGGTCAAGACGAGATCGTCCATTATACGAAATGCCTCTTGGGGCCGAAACCGGCCTCTGCCACTATGCCTATCAGCCAGGTGGGAAAACTGGGGAATCCGGAAGGTGGCAACCGTGCGCACGCTGAAGCAGAAGCAGGCAGGCGACTCGCTCCCCCTTCTCACTGCCCGCCGGCACGTCGACCTCGGCCTCATGTCCAGCGCCTCCTGTCGGCCCTTCTGAGGCCGTTCAGCCGACCTGTCCCACACCCCCCGACCCGCAGAACACCCACGCCCGCGACGAACGCCGCGCGTGGTTGCCGGGGGGGGCATCTCGTCACGTAGCTCCGCACCTTGCCGAAACCCATTGCCCGAAAGGACACCTCCGTGTCTGCCGCAAGACCGCTCACCTCTCTGCGCACCATCGCCGCCGTGGCGACCCTTCCCTTCCTGCTCACCGCCTGCGGCTACGGCTCCCAGGCAGCCGACGACGAGCAGCCCAAGGTCGCGGCCGATGGCAAGACGCTCTCCGCCGGCGAGGTGCGGATCGGGTACTTCCCCAACCTCACCCACGCCACCGCCCTCGTGGGCGTCCAGGAGGGCCTGATCCAGAAGGAGCTCGGCGGCACCACGATCAAGCCCTCGACCTTCAACGCCGGACCGTCCGAGATCGAGGCGCTCAACGCCGGCTCGATCGACATCGGCTTCATCGGCCCCTCGCCCTCCATCAACGGCTACACCAAGTCCAAGGGCCAGAACCTGAGGATCGTCTCCGGTTCCGCCTCGGGCGGTGTGAAGCTCGTGGTCGACCCCGCGAAGATCAAGACGCTGGACGACGTCAAGGGCAAGCGGATCGCCACCCCGCAGCTCGGCAACACGCAGGACGTCGCGTTCCTGCACTGGGTCGCGGAGAAGGGCTGGAAGGTCGACTCACAGTCCGGCAAGGGCGACGTCTCGGTGCTCCGCACGGACAACAAGGTGACGCCGGACGCCTACAAGTCCGGTGACATCGACGGCGCCTGGGTTCCGGAGCCGACCGCCTCGAAGCTGGTCGCCGAGGGCGCGAAGGTGCTGCTCGACGAGTCCGACCTGTGGCCGGACAAGAAGTTCGTCATCACGAACATCATCGTGCGGCAGGCGTTCCTGAAGGAGCACCCGGACGTCGTCGAAGCCGTGCTGCGCGGCACGGTGAAGACCAACGCGTGGATCACCGCCAACCCGGACAAGGCCAAGGAGTCGGTGAACGCGGCGCTGAAGAAGGAGACCGGCAAGCCGCTCTCGGCCAAGGTGATCGACGCCGCCTGGCCGTCCATCACCATCACCGACGACCCGCTCGCCGCCACGCTCCAGGCGCAGGCGGACCACGCGGTGGACGCCGGCCTGCTGAAGAAGCCCGAGCTGGCGGGCATCTACGACCTCACGCTGCTCAACAAGGTGCTCAAGGCCGCGGGCAAGCCCGAGGTCTCCGACGCCGGTCTCGGCGTGAAGTAGTCCCGAGCCCGTAGCAGCCCGCACTCCCAGGAAGGTGACGCCCATGGCCACGACCACCACGCTCGCCAAGGCCAAGGCCGAGAACGAGGACGAGACCCTTACGGCGGTGACGCACGCCGCGCGCATCGCGCACGTCTCGAAGTCCTTCGGCGGCCCCGCCGGGGGCCAGCTCGTCCTCGACGACATCTCGCTCGATGTCGCGCCGGG
>NZ_JBSGBF010000115.1:0-22442 GCF_053601115.1 Streptomyces sp. NPDC004788 | reverse complement strand
CGCCTACATCGCCGAGGTCGCCCCCGCCGCGTACCGCGGCCGGCTCGGCTCCTTCCAGCAGGAGCTGGTGGGCTCGGTGACCACTTCCGACGAACAGCACCATCAGCAGCCACACCACCGGCGCCGTCGGCAGCAGCGAGTCGAGCCGGTCCATGATGCCCCCGTGGCCGGGAAGGAGCGTGCCCATGTCCTTGATGCCGAGGTCGCGCTTGATCATCGACTCGCCCAGGTCGCCCAGGGTCGCGCTGGCGGCGACCGCGAGGCCGAGCAGCAGGCCCTGCCACCAGGCGCCGTCGTCGATCAGGAACTCCATGCACAGCGCGCCCGCCGCCATCGCGAACGCGACCGCCCCGACCAGGCCCTCGCGGGTCTTGCCGGGGCTGATGCGCGGCGCCAGCTTGTGCTTGCCGAAGCGCCAGCCGACCGCGTACGCGCCGGTGTCGCTGACCACCGTCAGGAGCAGGAAGGTCAGCACCCGCTGCGGCCCGTCGTCGGCGGTGAGCAGCATCGCCACGAACGTCGCCAGGAACGGCACGTAGAACGCCGCGAAGACGCCCGCCGTGACGTCCTTCAGATAGCCCTCGGGCGGCTCCGTCATCCGCCACACGAGGACGGCGAGCGCCGTGAGCGCCATCGCCACCCACGCGCCCTCCGCGCCCCGTACGTACCCGGCGACGACCATCGCCGCGCCGCCGACCGCGAGCGGGACCAGCGGGGCCTTGATGGCCTTGCGCTCCTGGAGGCGGGAGGTCAGCTCCCACAGCCCGACCACGACGGCGACCGCGATCACACCGACGAACGCCGGCTTCCAGATGAACAGCGAGGCGATGATCACCGCGCCGAGGCCGAGGCCGACCCCTATGGCCGCGCCCAGGTCACGGCCTGCGCTCTTCTTCTGCCGCGGCTGCTGCCGGGGCGAGGGCGCGGGCTGGGAGGGGCTGGACATGGGCTCCTGCGGGTGCTCGTGCGGTGTCTGGTCGTGGAACGCGGGTCCGGAGGACGCGGGGTCCCCGTACCCGTGGTCGCGGAACGGGGGACCGCTCGGCTGAGCGGCCCCCCGACCGTGATCGTCCTGGTTGTCGCCGGCGGGAACGTCGTCGGACACGATGGGCATGGGCCGAGTCTGCGCCGCCGGGGGCCCTTCGTAGGCGGGACCCGCCGGGGCAGGCCCCTGGTCGGGCCCGCCGAAGCCGGCTGTGGCCGGGGCCCTCCAGGATGAGTCGTTCATCAGACCTCGAGGAGCTCGGCTTCCTTGTGCTTCAGCAGCTCGTCGACCTGCGCGACGAACTTCGCGGTGAGGTCGTCGAGCTCCTTCTCCGCGCGACGGCCCTCGTCCTCGCCGACCTCGCCGTCCTTGACGAACTTGTCGATGGTCTCCTTGGCCTTGCGGCGCACGGAGCGGATCGAGATCTTGGAGTCCTCGGCCTTAGTCTTCGCGACCTTGATGTAGTCGCGGCGGCGCTCCTCCGTCAGCTCCGGGAACGTCACCCGGATGATGCTGCCGTCGTTGCTCGGGTTGACACCCAGGTCCGAGTCGCGGATGGCCTGCTCGATGTTGCGCAGGGCACTCTTGTCGAACGGGGTCACCACGGCCATGCGCGGCTCCGGCACCGAGAACGACGCCAGCTGGTTGATGGGGGTGAGAGCGCCGTAGTAGTCGGCCACGATCTTGTTGAACATCGCCGGGTGCGCACGGCCGGTGCGGATCGCCGCGAAGTCCTCCTTGGCGACCACGACGGCCTTCTCCATCTTCTCCTCGGCCTCGAGGAGGGTCTCTTCGATCACCACTAGCTCCTGCGTGTCGTCGCGTTGTGTCCTGCACGGTGTACGACCGGCAGGGCTCTGTCCATCCCCCGCGCGGTGTCCCTCACCCGCGTGGGTCGGTTCCCGGTTCGGGTCAGGCCCGGGTGCCCTGGTCGCTCACGAGCGTGCCGATCTTCTCACCCTTCACCGCGCGCGCGATATTGCCCTCGGTGAGCAGTTCGAAGACGCGGATCGGCAGCTTGTTGTCACGGCAGAGGGTGATGGCGGTGGCGTCGGCGACCTTGAGGTCGCGGGAGAGCACCTCGCCGTACTCCAGCGCGTCGAACTTCACCGCGTCCGGGTTGGTCTTCGGGTCCGAGTCGTAGACCCCGTCGACACCGTTCTTGCCCATGAGCAGGGCCTCGGCGTCGATCTCCAGGGCACGCTGCGCGGCGGTCGTGTCGGTGGAGAAGTACGGCATTCCCATGCCGGCGCCGAAGATCACGACGCGGCCCTTCTCCAGGTGGCGCACGGCGCGCAGCGGGATGTACGGCTCGGCGACCTGGCCCATGGTGATGGCGGTCTGGACGCGGGAGACGATGCCCTCCTTCTCCAGGAAGTCCTGGAGGGCGAGGCAGTTCATCACGGTGCCGAGCATGCCCATGTAGTCGGAGCGGGCCCGGTCCATGCCGCGCTGCTGGAGCTCGGCGCCGCGGAAGAAGTTGCCGCCACCGATCACGACCGCGATCTCCGCGCCGTCGCGGACGACGGCGGCGATCTCGCGCGCGATGGCGTGCACGACATCCGGGTCGACCCCGAGGCCGTGGCCCCCCGAGAAAGCCTCGCCGGACAGCTTCAGCATGAAGCGGCCGACCTTTTTGCCGTTGTTGTCGTCGCCCTGTTCGGCGCGCTGATTCATGGAGATCTCCTCGTGCACATACCAAGAAGGCCATTGCCCGGGTTCCTTGCGGTTTCCCCTACGGCAATGGCCTCCTCGTCAGATCTGCGGCCGTCCGGCGCGAACGCGTGCGGCTGCTTCAGACCCTACCCGGGTCCGGTGTCCGTTGCGTACGGACTCAGATGCCGACCTTGATGCGGGTGAAGCGCTTCAGGGTGACACCGGCCTCGTCCAGGACCTTCTGAACGGTCTTCTTGTTGTCCAGGGCGTACGGCTGGCCGAGCAGCGTGGCGTCCTTGAAGAAGCCGTTGACGCGACCCTCGACGATCTTGGCGATCGCGGCCTCGGGCTTGCCCTCGGCGCGGGTGGTCTCCTCGGCGATGCGACGCTCGGACTCGACGACCTCGGCCGGGACGTCGTCCTTGTCGAGGTACTTCGGGGCGAACGCGGCGATGTGCTGCGCGATACCCTTCGCGACCTCGGCGTTCTCCTTGTCGAGCTCGACCAGGACACCGATCTGCGGCGGCAGGTCGGGCATCGTGCGGTGCATGTACGCGGAGACGTAGCCGTCGGCGTACTGCGCGAAGCGGTCGAGGACGATCTTCTCGCCGAGGTTGGCGTTGGCCTCGTCGACGTACGCCTGGACGGTCTTGCCGGCCTCGATCTCGGAGGCGAGCAGGGCGTCGATGTCGGCCGGCGAGGTGGCGGCGACGTGCGCGGCCAGCGCGTTGGCGACGGCGAGGAACTTCTCACCCTTGGCGACGAAGTCCGTCTCGCACTTCAGCTCGACCAGGACACCGGAGGTGTTGTCGTCGGCGATGATGGAGACCACGGCGCCGTTCTCGGCGGAGCGGCCCTCGCGCTTGGCGACGCCCTTCTGGCCCTTGATGCGCAGGGCCTCGACGGCCTTGTCGACGTCGCCTTCGGCCTCGTCCAGGGCCTTCTTGCAGTCCATCATGCCGGCGCCGGTGAGCTCGCGGAGCTTCTTGACGTCAGCGGCGGTGTAGTTCGCCATGAGTCTGTTTCTCTCTCGAAGTCTGAAAGATCGGGCGGGTCCACGGGTGGACGGCGGGGGCTTTTTGGGCCCCCGCCGTCGTCACCCGAAGGTCCTCAGGGACCGGAAGGGTCAGGCCTGCTCGGCGTCGGCGGCCGGCGCCTCGGTGGCCTCGGCGGCCGGAGCCTCGGTCGCCTCGGCGGCGGCCGGAGCCTCGTCAGCCTTCTTCTCGCCCTCGAGCAGGTCGCGCTCCCACTCGGCGAGCGGCTCGCCGGCGGCCTTCTCGCCCGGCTTCGAGTCGCCGGTCGCGGCGCCGGAACGGGCGATGAGGCCCTCGGCGACGGCGTCGGCGATCACGCGGGTGAGCAGGGTGACGGAGCGGATCGCGTCGTCGTTGCCCGGGATCTTGTAGTCGACCTCGTCGGGGTCACAGTTGGTGTCGAGGATCGCGACGACCGGGATGTTGAGCTTGCGAGCCTCGCCGACGGCGATGTGCTCCTTCTTGGTGTCGACGATCCAGACGGCGCTCGGCACCTTCTGCATCTCGCGGATACCACCAAGGGTCTTCTCCAGCTTGGCCTTCTCGCGGGAGAGGACCAGGAGCTCCTTCTTGGTGAGGCCCGACGCGGCCACGTCCTCGAAGTCGATCTGCTCGAGCTCCTTGAGGCGCTGCAGACGCTTGTAGACGGTGGAGAAGTTGGTGAGCATGCCGCCCAGCCAGCGCTGGTTCACGTAGGGCATGCCGACGCGGGTCGCCTGCTCGGCGATGGCCTCCTGCGCCTGCTTCTTCGTGCCGACGAACATGATGGAGCCGCCGTGCGCGACGGTCTCCTTGACGAACTCGTAGGCGCGGTCGATGTACGACAGCGACTGGAGCAGGTCGATGATGTAGATGCCGTTGCGCTCGGTGAAGATGAAGCGCTTCATCTTCGGGTTCCAGCGACGGGTCTGGTGACCGAAGTGGACGCCGCTCTCCAGCAGCTCCCGCATCGTGACGACGGCCATGGCCATCTCCTTGGTTTTCTCGGTTGTTTTCCTGACGCCCCGACGCGCCGTGCCACAAGGGACCGAAAGGCGCTGCCACCCGTCACGAGGACCGGTGGCGGGGCGTGCGAAGTCGACCCGGTGACCCGGGTCGCCATGGAAAGTGTACGGGACCCCGGGAGCGCCGGGTGACGGCGTTGTCCACAACCGGCAGCTTGTCCACAGATTCCGCTGATGCCGGTCATGCGTGATCCGACCCGGGCAAGCTGCCGTCATGAACCTCTACGCGACCAGCCTCTTACTCGCCGTGGCCACCGCCGTCTGGCCCGTCGGCCCACCCCGCCCCGAGATCCTCCGCGGCTGGGAACCCCCACCGGGCCCCTACGCCGCCGGTCACCGCGGCCTCGACCTCGCCGCCCCACCGGGCACCCCGGTCCGCGCCCCGGCCCCCGCCACGGTCACCTTCGCGGGCCCGGTCGCCGGCCACGGCGTCCTCACCCTCACCCTGTCGGGCACGGGCCTCCCCCCGCTCCGCACGACATACGGCCCGGCGGAACCGCTCGTCCGCCCAGGCGCGGTGGTACACCCCGGCGACATCGTCGCCCGAGTCGCCACCCCCACCGACCACTGCCCGGTGAGCTGCCTCCACTGGGGCCTACTGCGCGGCGACACGTACCTGAACCCCCTGGGACTCCTGGGCGGAGGCCCGTCAAGACTGCTACCGGTATGGGGCCGCGCGCCTGAGTAGGACTGCGGGGGTGGGGTGGGAGGGGAGGGGTGGGGGCGGGGGGGGAGGGAGGGGCCCTAAGAAGCGGATTCAGACGCCGCGGATGCCGCCGAGGGCCATGGAGACCGCCGCGTCCGCGATCGTGGTGGGGTCTTCGGCGGCGCCGAGTTCGAGGCGGCGGACCGCGGCGTCGACGATGCCCTGGAGGAGCATGGCTTCCAGGCGGGGCTGGGGGCGGGCGAGGGCGGTGAGGGCGTCGACGATCATGGTGACGAGGGTGCCGTGGGCGGCGCGGATCTTCTCGCGCGCGCCGTCGTCGAGTTCGCTGGCGGAGATGGCGACGACGGCGCGGTGGCGGCGGTCGCCGACGAGTTCCAGCTGGGTGCGGACGTACGCCTCGACCTTGCCCGCGGCGGTGTCGGCGGCGGCCATGGCGGCTTCGACCTCGGCGGCCCAGACGGGGAAGTCGACGGCGCAGAGTTCCTCGACGACGGCGGCGCGGGAGCGGAAGTACTCGTAGACCGAGGAGCGGGCGAGGCCCGTGCGCTCGGCGAGGGCGGGGAAGGTCAGCGCTTCCGTGCCGCCTTCGGACAGCAGGGAACGCGCGGCGTCCAGCAGGGCGCCGCGCTGCATGGTCCGGTGCTCGGCCACCGAGGCCGCTCGAATCCTTGGCACGGCTCCACTGTACGGCGGCGGGGCCCGTGCGGTCAGTGGGGTCAGCGGCCCACGTCGGCGAGCTTGGCGCGCAGCTGGAGGACGGATTTGGTGTGGATCTGGCTGACGCGGCTCTCGGTGACGCCGAGGACGTGGCCGATCTCGGCGAGCGTAAGGCCCTCGTAGTAGTAGAGCGTGACAACGGTCTTCTCGCGTTCGGGCAGGGTGTTGATGGCCCGGGCGAGGAGCCGGCGCAGTTCGCGGTCCTCGGCGACCTCGACGGGGTTGTCGGCGGCGGTGTCCTCCAGGGTGTCCATGAGGGAGAGCCGATCGCCGCCCTCGCCGCCGACGTGCAGCAGTTCTTCGAGGGCGACGACGTTGGCGAGCGACAACTGGCTGAAGACGGAGTGGAGTTCTTCGAGGGTGATGCCCATCTCCGCGGCGACCTCGGCCTCGGAGGGGGTGCGGCGGAGTTGCGCTTCGAGGGTGGCGTAGGCGCGCTCGACATTGCGGGCCTTCTGGCGGACGGAGCGCGGGATCCAGTCGAGGGCGCGGAGTTCGTCGATCATCGCGCCGCGGATGCGGGTGATGGCGTAGGTCTCGAACTTGATGGACCGCTCGACGTCGAACTTCTCGATGGCGTCGATGAGTCCGAAGACTCCGGAGGAGACGAAGTCGGCCTGCTCGACGTTGGAGGGCAGGCCGACGCTGACGCGTCCGGCGACGTATTTGACCAGCGGTGAGTAGTGCAGGATCAGCTGTTCCCGCAGTCGCTCGTCGCCGGTGTCCTTGTACGAGCGCCACAGCTCGTCGAGCGTGGTCGGTGCGGGTGGTCGCACGGTGCCCCGGGCTGCTGGGGGCACCACAGCGCGGTCAGACCCGGAGGTGTGCTGGGGCATACGTCGCCTTGAGCCGTTCTGCCGTCGGGTGCGTAGGGGTCGGTCCGGTTGTCGGGCGGGGGATCCTCGTGAGCGTAGCGTGAGTGGGCTGTCGCGGTGCGCGAACGTCTGTGGATCGCGCCGGTCCGGGTGGCTGCCCTCGCCCGCATCTTCGAACGGGGGTCGTGGCGCGGGTCGACCCCTCGGGTGTGGCCGAGAGCACTCGGTTCCTCATCTGCTTCACCTTTTCACCCGAATGCTCCGGGTCAAGTACCGCCATGCCGGGCGTTCGAGGGTTTGGTGTGTCTGTTCGTCAACTGCCAGTCGTCCTGTCGGCGTTCGACGAACCCGAGGGAGTGGAGTTCGTACAGCTTGGCGAGGGTGTGGTCGGTGTGGGTGCCGGCGCGGGCGGCGATGTCGGTGAGGGGTGCGGGGCCGTGGCCGGGGAGGGCTTCGAGGACGCGGGCGGTGTCGGGGGCGAGGAGGTCGCGGGGCAGTACGGGGCCGCGGCGTGCCGGGGCGAGCTGGCCGATGTCGCCGACGAGCTCGATGATCTCGGCGGCGTCGGTGACGAGGGTGGCCTCGCCGCGCAGGAGTTCGTGGACGCCGGCGGAGAGTCCGCTCGTGACGGGGCCGGGGACGCCCATGGTGTGGCGGCCGAGGCGGGTGGCGGCGCGGGCGGTGACGAGGGAGCCGCTGCGGTGTTCGGCTTCGACGACGACGGTGCCGCGGGTGAGTGCGGCGATGACGCGGTTGCGGAGGACGAAGCGGCTGCGGGTGGGGTGGCCGCCGGGTGGGAGTTCGCCGAGGACGAGGCCCTGTTCGGCGATGCGCGTGATGAGGCGGGCGTGGCCTCGGGGGTAGGGGACGTCGACTCCGCAGGCGAGGACGGCGATGGTGGCGCCGCCGTTGCCGAGGGCGCCGCGGTGGGCGGCGCCGTCGATGCCGTAGGCGGCTCCGGAGACGACGACCCAGCCTTGTTCGGCGAGGGCGGCGGCCAGGGCGGCGGCGGTGTGGGCGCCGTAGGGGGTGCAGGCGCGGGCGCCGACGACGGCGACGGAGCGCAGCGCCCAGGCGCGGAGGTCGGCAGGGCCGCGGGCCCAGAGGCCGATCGGACGGGCGTCGCCGAGGTCGTCGAGTTGCCGGGGCCATTCGGCGTCGCCGGGGACGATGAAGCGGCCGCCGATTCGGGCGAGGTGATCGAGGTCGCGTCGGGGTTCGGCGGTGGCGGCGCGCCGTCGCCAGCTCGCGAGGCGCTGCTCGCCGATGCCGAGGAACGCCTCGGCGTCCCGGCGCCCGGGGCTGGGGCCGGAGCGGAGACCGGGTCCCGGTTCGGGGCCAGGGCCGGCGGTGACGGCGGCGGGGTCCCACAGGGTGGGTTGTGCCGCCCCGGCGCCGTCGTGGAGCAGGCGGAGGAATCCGATGGCGCCGTGTTGTCGGAGGGCGTGGCCGGCGTGTTCGTCGCCGGGTTCGACGATGTGGCAGAGGGCGGCGCGGGCGAGGCGTTCGTCGTCGTGCCCGGAGTCGTACCGGCTCATGTCCACTCCCCCGCGGCGACCGGGACGCCTCGGGCGATGCCGGTGCGCAGTTCGAGGGCGAGGGCGAGGTCGTCGGCCTGGGGGCGGTCGTGTCCGGCGAGGTCGGCGATGGTCCAGCCGACGCGGAGGACGCGGTCGAGGCCGCGGGCGGTGAGCAGGCCGCGTTCGATGTCGCGTTCGGCGGCGGCGAGGGCGCCGGGTGCGGCATGGAATCGGGTGCGCAGCTCGTGGCCCGGGATCTCGCTGTTGACGGTCCAGGGGGTGTCGGCGAGGCGGGCGGCGGCGCGGGCTCTGGCTTCGCGGACCCGGTCGGCGACGGTGGCGCTGGGTTCTCCGCGGCCGCCTTGGCCGAGGAGGTCGGAGCGGGTGACGGGTTCGACCTCGATGCGGAGGTCGACGCGGTCGAGGAGGGGGCCGGAGAGTCGGGCCTGGTAGCGGCGGATGACGGCGGCGGGGCATTCGCAGCCGGTGCCGAGGAGGGTGTGACGGCCGCAGGGGCAGGGGTTGGCGGCGAGGGTGAGGAGGAAGCGGGCGGGGAGCCGGACGACGCCGGCGGCGCGGGCGATGACGACGTGGCCGGATTCGAGGGGCTGGCGCAGTGCGTCCAGGGATTTGGTGGAGAACTCGGGTGCTTCGTCCAGGAACAGAACGCCTCGGTGGGCGAGGGAGACGGCGCCGGGCCGGGGCAGTCCGTTGCCGCCGCCGACGAGGGACTGCATGGTCGCGGAGTGGTGGGGTGCGCAGTAGGGCGGTTGGTGGACGAGGGGTTCGCCCGGCGGGAGGATGCCGGCGACGGAGTGGACGGCGGTGACTTCGAGGGATTCCTGGCGGGTGAGGGGCGGGAGGATGCCGGGGAGCCGTTCGGCGAGCATGGTCTTCCCGGCGCCTGGTGGGCCGGTGAGCAGGAGGTGGTGGCTGCCTGCGGCGGCGATTTCGAGGGCCCGGCGGGCGGTGTGCTGTCCGGCGACGTCGGCGAGGTCGGGGCGGCCGTCGGTGGGTTCTCCGGCGGGTGCGGCGGCGAGGCCGGTGCCCACTCCGGCGCCGGGGACGAGGAGTCCGGCGAGCATGGGGTCGGGGCGGCCGTCCTCGTGGGGTTCTTCCTCGGGGACGGGTTCGTCGGCGAGGACGGCGATGAGCTGGCGCAGGGTGCGGACGCCGAGGACGGAGATGCCGGGGACGAGGGCGGCTTCGCCGGCGGTCTGTTCGGGGACGACGACCTGCTTGTATCCGGCGTCGGCGGCGGCGAGGACGGCGGGCAGGACGCCGCGGACGGGACGGACGCGGCCGTCGAGGCCGAGTTCGCCGATGAGGACGAGGTCGGCGATGGTGCGGGGGTCGATGCGTTCGGCGGCGCCGAGGACGGCCGCGGCTACGGCGAGGTCGAAACCGGATCCGCCTTTGGGGACGGAGGCGGGGCTGAGTCCGACGGTGAGTTTCTTCTGGGGCCATTCGGCGCCGGAGTTGACGATGGCGGCGCGGACCCGGTCGCGGCTTTCGACGAGGCTCTTGTCGGGGAGGCCGACGAGGGTGAAGGCGGCGACGCCGGCTTCGAGGTCGGCCTGGACCTCGACGACGACGCCTTCGACGCCGACGAGGGCGACGGAGCAGGTGCGGGCGAATCCCATTACGCCACCCCCTGGGCGTGGGTGACGACGGGGGCGCCGCGGCGGGGCAGGACGATGCCGACGAGGTCGATGCGGACGCTTCCGACGCCGGGCGGTAGGCCGGGTGGTCCGGCCGAGGGGCCGCCGGGTGGCCCGGCCGACGGTCCGCCCGAGGGACTGCCCGAAGGGCCGCCGGGTGGGCCGGCCGACGGTCCGCCCGAGGGGCCGCCCGAGGGGCCGCCCGAAGGGCCGCCGGGTGGGCCGGCCGACGGTCCGCCCGAGGGGCCGCCGGGTGGCCGGCCCGGAAAGCCGCCGGCTGGTCCGCCGTGGCGGTCGAGCCAGCAGGCGGCGAGGCGGCGCAGCCGCTCGGCCTTGCGTGGGGTGACGGCCGCCATGGGGTGCTCGAAGGCGCCCTCGCGGCGGGTCTTGACCTCGCAGATGACGAGGGTGTCGCCGTCGCGGGCGACGATGTCGATCTCTCCGGTGCGGCCGCAGCGCCAGTTCCTGGCGAGGACGTGCAGGCCGGTCGCGGTGAGGGTGCGGACGGCGAGCTCTTCCCCGTACCGCCCGAGTGCTCGTGTGGCGTTCATTCGGTACCACCTCCGGCACCGACTGTGACGCACCGTGACCCCGCGTGTGCGGGGCTGTGGACAGGCGGGCGGTTGTGGAAAACCGGGCCACCCTCACGGGTGGTTTCACACAGATGCTTTCACACAGGTGGTTTCACACAGGTGCAGGTGCAGGTGCACACAGGTGGTATCAGCTGCCGGGAAGCTCCAAGTCGCTCTTGTTGAGCTCCTCGATGTTCACGTCCTTGAAGGTGAGGACGCGGACCTGCTTCACGAAGCGGGCCGGCCGGTACATGTCCCAGACCCAGGCGTCGGCCATGGAGACCTCGAAGAACACCTCGCCCTGGACGGAGTGCACCTGCATCTCGTAGTCGTTGGTGAGGTAGAAGCGCCGCTCGGTCTCGATGACGTATTTGAACAGCCCGACGACATCGCGGTACTCCCGGTAGAGCTTCAGCTCCATCTCGGTCTCGTACTTCTCGAGGTCCTCGGCGCTCATGGCATGTTCCCCTATCAGCCGTGCGTCCCCCTATTGTGCGCCAGTCACCCTGGCCCCTAAACGATTTCGGGGGCGAGAACGAGCGGCGTGCTCGGGGGTCCTTCGTCGAGCAGCCGGTGCAGCAGCTCGGCGAGTCTGTTGGGGTACACCGTCTCACGGGCCGCCGACAGTTCGGCGGAGGTCCACCATCTGAGGCCGGCGACGCTGCGGGCCTCCAGTTCGGTGAGGGCCGCGGGGGCGGCGGCGGTCTGGGTGGTGCGGGCCAGGTAGTACCACTCGTCCTGGTCCCAGCGGCGCCCGTCGAAAGGGAAGGAGCAGTAGCGCTGCCAGACTACGGGCCCTAGTTCGACGTCGGTGATCCCCGTCTCCTCGACGAGTTCGCGCAGCGCGGCCTGTTCCCGGGTCTCGTCGCCCTCCAGGCCGCCGCCGGGCGTGAACCACCAGGTCTGGGCCGGGTCGTCGGGCTCGTAGCCGTGGATGAGCAGGATGCGGTCGGCGGGGTCGAGCAGGATCACCCGCGCCACCTTCCGGGCCAGGGCCTCCGTAGCCTCCGAGACCTCCGAGACCTCCGAAGCCGCCAAGGGCCCCGAGGTCCCTGAGACCTCCGAAGCCGCCAAGGGCCCCGAGGTCTCTGAGACCTCCGAAGCCCCCGAAGCCGCCGAGGTCTCCGAAGCCTCCGCGCCCTGCGTCACGCGCTCACCCGCTCCCTCGCCGTCGGTGCCGCCGCCGCGGCCTTCGGGCGCAGCAGCCGGGCCAGCGGCCCGTACGCGGCGCCGGCCAGGATCAGTACACACCCTGCGGCGATCGCGTAGAAGAGGGGCATGACGGGGCCGGGCCGGGAGATGCCGCCGGGCAGGGCGGCGAAGCCGGTCGGCCGGGCGAGCAGGCCCTTGGCGGGCCAGACGACGGCGTCGACGCGGCCGATGACGGAGGAGCGCGGCACGGAGCCGTGGGCGGCTTCCTGGAGGTGGGCGCGGGAGTCCAGGGAGGTGTGCCGGTCGTCGCCGAGGAGGAAGAGGCTCCCGGCGGGCACGGTGGCGGAGAACCGCTCGCCGGGGACGGGCTTTCCGGCCGGCAGATACGGTTCCTCGACCGTCTTGCCGTTGATGGTGAGGCGGCCGTCAGTGCCACCGGCGACGGTGTCGCCGCCGACGGCCACGACCCGCTTGACCATGGTCACGTTGCCCCAGGCCGGGTCCTGGAAGACGACGACGTCGCCGCGCTTGACGTCGGCGCCGTCGACGCGCTGGGCGAGGACCTTGGAGCCGACGTCGAGCGTCGGGGTCATCGAGTCGGTCGGGACGGAGAACGGCTGGTAGAGCACCGCGCCGACGACGAAGCCGCCGAGGAAGAGCACACAGCCGACGGCCACGGCCAGCCCCGACAGGACACTGCCGAGGCGGCCGCGGCCGTCCTTCGTGCGGGTGCTCGACGCGCTCGATGCGCTCGCGCTCGATGTGACGCTCATGGGCATGGCACCTCGGAAGTTCCGCCGGACCGTCCGTGCGACGGTCCGGGACGGCACCCTACCCGCGGGTCGCTACTCGGCGGTATGGCGTGCGGCGCGCTTCTTGCGCCGCCACAGCACGAGCGGGAGCGCACCGGCGACGCCCATGGCGCCGGGGGCCACGGCCAGTGCCTGGTTGAGGCCGGGCTGGTCGAAGGTGTCCGGCACGGGCAGGGTGGACCAGCGGGTCACCGGCCAGGCGATGACGACGGCTCGGCCGACGACCTCGTCGTTGGAGACGGTGCCGCCGCCCGCGAGCTCCATGTGGAAGCGCGAGTCGAGCGAGTTCTGCCGGTTGTCGCCCATGACCCAGATGCGGCCCTTGGGGACCTTGACGGGACCGAAGGCCGGGTCGCAGGGCACCGAGCCCGGGCGGAGGTAGGTCTCGTCGAGCTCCTTGCCGTTGACGACGACCTTGCCGCCCTCCTTGCAGGAGACGGTGTCGCCGCCGACCGCGATGACCCGCTTGATCAGGTCCTTCTCCTCGGCGGACGGCATCAGGCCGATGAAGCTGAGGACTTTCTGCAGCACGTTCGGCTGCGGGGTCGGCTCGCCCTCCAGCCAGCCGCCCGGGTCGTGGAAGACGACGACCTCTCCACGCTCGGGCTCGGAGCCGAACCACGGGGTGAGCTTGTCGACGAGGACCCGGTCGCCGCGCTGCAGGGTGTTCATCATCGAGTCCGAGGGGATCGAGAACGCCTGCACCAGGAAGGTCTTGATCAGCAGCGCGAGGACGAGCGCGATGCCGATGAGGAGCGGCAGCTCCTTCCAGAAGGAGCGCTGCTGCCGCGGGCGGCGGCCGTCGCGGCCGCTCTCCTCGCCGGTCTCGCTGTCGTCGTCCCCAGCGTGCGCGTCGCGGGGCGCGTCGTCCCCGGCGTGCGCATCGCGGGGCGCATCGTCCCCGGCGCGCGCGTCGCGGGGCGCGCCGGGCTCCGGCCGGTCCGTGGAGTCATCGGTCATGGCCGCCGCCGGCGGGTGGGGCCGCTGGGGCCTCTCCTCGGGCTCGCCGTGTCCGGAACGTGCGCCGACGGCCACATCCCCCACATCCACTCCTCAGTCCGTGCGCTCGCCCGTCCCGGAACAGGGACAGGCCCACCACTCCCATAACGAGCAGAAGTTCCGCCGGCGTCGGGAGCGGGGGCATTCCGTTCAGATTCCGCTGGGACACACTATGCGACGGACCTGTGACCGCCGACTGCGCCACGGCCTGCGGCACGGACGCGAACACCGACCGTTCCTCCAGGCGCCGCCAGTGGCCGAACGGCCAGGCGATGACGACGGCGCGGCCCACGATCTGCTCCTCGGAGACGGTGCCGTGGTCCGGCTCGTCGAGGTGGTAGCGCGAGTCGGCCGAGTCCGACCGGTGGTCGCCCATGACGAAGATCCGCCCCTGGGGGACCTTCACCTCGAACGGGATCTTCGAGGGCGGGTTCCCCGGGTGCAGGTACGGCTCGTCCAGCGGTACGCCGTTGACGGTGATCCGGCCGTCCTCGCCGCAGCACTTCACCGTGTCGCCGCCGACCGCGATGACCCGCTTGATCAGGTCCCGTTCGTCGGCCGAGGGCATCAGGCCGATGAAGGTCAGGGCCTGCTTGAGCTGCCTGACGCCCACCGGGTCGTCCGCGGGCGGCGCGGTCTCCTGCTGGAGCCAGTTGCCGGGGTCCTGGAACACGACCACGTCGCCGCGCTGCGGCTTCGCGCCGAACCACGGCGTCAGCTTGTCGACCAGGACCCGGTCGTCGATCCGGATCGTCTGCTCCATGGAGCCGGACGGGATGACGAACGCCTGGACCAGGAAGGTCTTCAGGACCAGGGCGATGAGGACGGCGACGCCGACGAGGACCGGGATCTCGCGGACGGCGGAGCGCTGCCGGCGCCGCTTGACCTTGCGGGCGAGTTTGCGCCGCTCGGCCCGCCCCGGCAGTGGTGCGCGGGGCTCGTCGTCCGGCCCCGCACCCGTACCTGTACCTGTGCCCGTACCCGAACCGCCCCGGCCGGCCGGGGCCTTGCCGCGCCTACCCATGGCCGTGCCCGCTCGCCGGACCCGCGGGCCCTGCGCCGTGCCCGCCGCCCGGACCCGCTGGCCCGACGCCGTGGCCGCTCGCCGTCCACTCCGGTACGGCGTCGAAGGCGTCCGTGTCGGCCACCGTGGTCCAGCGGCCGAACGGCCAGCCGATCCAGTCGGCGCGGCCGATGACCTTGTCGACGGGGACCATCCCGCCGCCCGGCTGGCCCAGGTGGTCGCGGGAGTCGGAGGACTGGCTGCGGTGGTCGCCCATCACCCACAGGGTGCCGTCGGGGACGACGATGTCGAAGGGCACGCGGGACGGCTGGTCGCCCAGCATCACGTACGTCTCCTTCACCGGCACGCCGTTGACGCTGATCCGGCCGTTCTTGTCGCAGCAGACGACCCGGTCGCCGCCGGTGCCGACGACCCGCTTCACGAAGTCGGTCTCGTCGGGCTCGGCGAGGCCGAGGGCCGCGGCGGCGGCGTGCAGGGCGCCGGTGATCGGGTTGCCCGGCGGCCGTTCCCCGACGAAGGAGCCGGTGCCGTCGAAGACGATCACGTCGCCGCGGCGCGGCTCGCTGCCGAAACGGTACGCCAGCTTGTTGACCAGGATGCGGTCGCCGACCTGGAGGGTGGGCTCCATCGAGCTGCTCGGCACCAGGAAGGGCTGCAGCACGAAGTGGCTGAACAGCAGCAGGAAGACCATGCAGGCGACACCGAGCAGCCCGGTGCGCCGCCAGGTGAGCGTGCGCTCCGGCGCCGCGTCCTCGTCGGCGTCGGCGTCGGCGTCGCCGGCCCCGACGCCCTCGGCACCGGGTTCACCGGGTGTCGTGCCCGCGCTCTCCCCGTCCCCGTTCCCCCCGGAAACGCGCGCGGAGCGCGACCGCTCCTCCTCGCCGGAGGAGCGATCGCGCTCCGTGTGCTGTGCTTCGGTGTCCATCGGGGGCAGAGCTTATCCCGCCACCCTGTGGGGCCGAGCTCAGTTGTCGCGCTTCTCCTTGATCTTGGCAGCCTTGCCGCGCAGCTCACGCAGGTAGTAGAGCTTGGCGCGACGGACGTCACCGCGGGAGACGAGCTCGATCTTCTCGAAGATCGGGCTGTGCACCGGGAAGGTGCGCTCGACGCCGACCGAGAACGAGACCTTGCGGACCGTGAAGGTCTCGGAGACGCCCGAGCCCTGACGGCGGATGACGACACCCTTGAACTGCTGGATACGGGAGCGGTTGCCCTCGATGACGCGAACGTGGACGTTCACGGTGTCGCCGGGGCGGAAGGCCGGGACGTCGGAGCGCAGCGAACCGGCGTTGACCTGGTCGAGCAGGGAGGCCATGGAGGTCTCTTTCCTCGCTGATGCCACAGGTCATCAGCGGTACGTACGAATAGATGGAGATCGTCGTGCGTCTGAGGCAGGCGTCCATCCCCCTGTGGCAGGGGCGCGCGCCGGACGTACGACAGCGGCCTATTCTTCCACGGCCTCGGGCCCGCGCCAAAATCGGCCGCCGGGCTCGGGGGCCCAGCCGAGCATGGAGAGGATCTCCCGGTCCTTCTTGTCGAAGGCCGCCGGGTCGGTGCGCTCGATCAGGTCGGGCCGGTTGGCGGCGGTACGCCGCAGGGCCTCGTCCCGGCGCCAGCGCGCGATCTTGCCGTGGTGCCCGCTGAGCAGCACGTCCGGGATGTCGCGGCCGCGCCACACCGGGGGCTTGGTGTAGACGGGGCCCTCCAGGAGGTTGGCCATGGCGCCCGGGGCGAAGGAGTCGTCCTGATGGGACTCGGCGTTGCCGAGGACGCCGGGCAGCAGCCGGGCGACGGCCTCGGTGATGACGAGGACGGCGGCCTCGCCGCCGGCGAGCACGTAGTCGCCGATGGACACCTCGTACACGGGCATCCGGGTGGCGTACTCGTCCATCACGCGCCGGTCGATGCCCTCGTAGCGGGCCGGCGTGAAGATCAGCCAGGGCCGCTCGGAGAGTTCGACGGCGAGTTCCTGGGTGAAGGGGCGGCCGCTGGGCGTGGGCACGACGAGGACCGGGCCGTGGGCGCCGGCCTCGAAGCCGTCGGCGAGGGTCTGGTCGAGGGCGTCGCCCCAGGGGTCGGTCTTCATGACCATGCCGGGGCCGCCGCCGTACGGGGTGTCGTCGACGGTGTTGTGCCGGTCGTAGGTCCAGTCGCGCAGGTGGTGCACGTGGACGTCGAGCTGTCCGCGGGCGCGGGCCTTGCCGACGAGCGAGACGTTCAGCGGTTCGAGGTACTCGGGGAAGATCGTGACGACGTCGAGGCGCATCAGACGGCGTCCTTGCCTGCGTCCCCGGAAGCCCCGTCCCCGGAAGCCTCGCCCTCGGAAACCCCGTCGCCGGAAGCCTCGCCCTCGGAAACCCCGGCCTCGGAAACCCCGTCCCCGGAAACCACGGCCTCCTCCGCCTCGGCGTCCCGCGCGGAGGCGACGACGGCCTGGCTGTCGTCGATCAGCCCCGGCGGCGGGGCGATGACCGCGCGCTGGTTCTCCAGGTCGATCTCGGTGACGATCTCCGAGACGAAGGGGATCATGACCTCGCTGCCGTCGGGCCGCTCGACGATGAACAGGTCCTGGGACGGCAGGTGGGAGATCTCGGAGATCACGCCGATCTCGGTGCCGTCGGCGAGGACCACGTCGAGGTCGACCAGCTGGTGGTCGTAGTACTCGTCCTCCTCCTCGGGCAGCTCGTCGGGGTCGACGTCGGCGATGAGGAGGGTGTTGCGCAGGGCCTCGGCGCCGTTGCGGTCGCGGACGCCCTCGAAGCGCAGCAGCAGCCGGCCGCTGTGCACCCGGCCGGACTCGATGGTGAGGGGCCCGGCGGAGGCCGGGTCCGTGTGCAGGACGGCGCCGGGTCCGAGCCGCAGCTCGGGCTCGTCGGTCCGCACCTCGACGGTGACCTCGCCCTTGATCCCGTGGGCCCGGCCGATCCGCGCGACTACCAACTGCACTGGTGAACTCTCCCCTTTTTGCGGCTAAACCGCCGCCGCTCTCGCGGAGGTGGTACCTCTCCGTCGTGGTTACTCGATTAATGGTTGCTCTTGCCGGCGGGCAAAACGACTCGGGCCGGGGCGGGCGCGTGCGCCCTCCCCGGCCCGTGCCGGTGTCAAACTTTCAGCGGACCTGGTCCACGTCGACGAGGTCGACGCGGATGCCGCGGCCGCCGATGGCACCCACGACGGTACGCAGCGCACGCGCGGTGCGGCCGTTGCGGCCGATCACCTTGCCGAGGTCGTCGGGGTGGACCCGGACCTCGAGAACGCGGCCGCGACGCAGGTTGCGCGAGGCGACCTGCACGTCGTCGGGGTTTTCGACGATGCCCTTCACGAGGTGCTCGAGAGCCTCCTCGAGCATGATCAGGCCTCGGTCGACTCGGTGGACTCGGCCTCAGCCTCGTCCGCCTTGGCCTTCTTGGCCTTCGGGGTGATGGCCTCACCCTTGGCGTCGTCGCCCTCGAGCGCCTTGGCGAACTCGTCGAAGGTGGCGCGCTTGGCTTCCTTGGTCGCCGGGGCGAGCAGCGGCTTCTCCGGGGCCGGGAGGCCCTTGTGCTTCTGCCAGTCACCGGTGAGCTTCAGGATGGCGAGAACCGGCTCGGTCGGCTGGGCGCCGACGGACAGCCAGTACTGCGCACGCTCGGAGTCGACCTCGATACGCGACGGGTTGTACGTCGGGTGGTAGATGCCGATCTCTTCGATCGCGCGACCGTCACGGCGGGTGCGGGCGTCGGCGACGACGATGCGGTAGTGCGGCTGGCGGATCTTGCCGAGACGCTTGAGCTTGATCTTGACTGCCACTGGAGTGGTGTCTCCTGAACTTGACGTGGTTGGGCACTTGAGATGCCACGTGGGGTTGCGGTACTCGGGTGCCCGATGGACGCGTCAGCCGGAGGAGAGAGGGGTCCTGTGCGACTGTCGAGTACAGCTAGCCATTGTGCCACACGCCTGGGCCTCAGCTTGCGGCGCCCACCGTCTCCGGGATCCGGAAGGGCTTGCCGCAGCCGCCGCAGACGATCGGCGCCTGGGCGAGCACGGACGGGACCACGCGCACGTTCCGCCCGCAGTCGCAGACGGCCTTGACCCGCACGCCGCCTCCGGAGGAGCCGTGCCGGGCGGCCGGTCCGCGGAAGGAGCGCTTGGTGTCGGCGGCGGTCGCGACCGTGTGCGCCTTGAGGGCGCGCTGCAGCCGCTCGATGGTGGGCCGGTAGCGGCGCCTGGCCTCCGCGTTCAGGGTGACCAGGGAGAAGCCGCTGCTGGCGTGCGGTTCCTCGGGATGGTCCAGGCCCAGCTCCTCGGCGATCGCCAGGAATCTGCGGTTGTGGTAGCGGCCGGCGCGGGAGGTGTCGCGGACGCCTCGGGCGGCGGCGATGCCATGGACTGCCTCGTGGAGCAGTCGCTCGAAGGAGAGCTCGGCGCCACAGGCGGACGAGGACTCTCCGATCAGGGACTCGGGCGCGGCAAGGTCCGGCAGCTCGGGGTGGTGCCGCTGAATGTCGGCCCACGCCTGCGCCAGTTCTGCGGCGAGGACAGGTGGTGTCGTGCTCACGTCGGGTACAACGACGCGGATCCCCTCCGGGTTCCATTCCGGGGCAACTCAAATATTTTGCACGTACCCGTCAGTCGGGGCGGAGGTGTGGGGAGCCGGTACGTCTCGTACGTACGGCGCATACGCCCCGGCGCGCGGCATGGTCACGCACGCGGATGGCGGTCCGGAGGGACGGGCGTGGGAGGGACAGTACCGGGTCGTGCGCCCGTTCCGGACCGTGGCCCCCGTCTCCGGGCGGCCCGCGCGCGGAGGTTGGCCGGGGGCCGTACGAAGGTTGGCCGGGGTCCGTCGGCCGCGAGCACTGGACGGGGGCCGCGATGCGCAGTTCCCTGGCTACGGGGGGCTGTCCAGGGGGTTGTCGTCAGGCACGGATTGGGGCGCTTTCCATGACACCTACGCTCGTCCCGCACCACCCCGCGCGCGACTGGGCCGAGATCCAGGAACGCATGCTCGTCCCGCTGTACGAGGCGGTGTACGACCGGCTCGGCGTGGGCGCCGGGTCGCGGGTGCTCGGCCTGGGCTGCGGCTCCGGCCTCGCCCTGCTCATGGCGGCGGCGCGGGGGGCGCGGGTGGCCGGCGTCGACCGGGACCGCGCGCGCCTGGCGCTGGCCGCGGAGCGGCTGCCCGGGACGCCGTTGGGCACGGACCCGGCGGACACGGCGGGGGTACGGGAGGCCGGCCCGTACGACGTGATCACCGCGTTCCACGGGGCGGCGGGGCTGGCGGAGGTCACCCGTCTGGCCGAACCCGGCGCGGCTGTCGTGGTGGCCGGCTGGGGACCGCCCGAGCGCTGCGCGACGGCGTCGGTGCGGCGGGTCGCGGCGCGGCTCGCGGGCTGGCACGCGGCGGAGCGCGACGGGCTGCGGGACCACCTGGCGGAGGCGGTCGGCGGGGCGGGGCTGCGGCTGTCCGGCTCGGGCCGGGTGGCGTGCCCGTTCGGCTACGCGGACCGGGACAGCGCGGTGCGCGGGCTGCTGTCGACGGGCGAGTTCGACGCGGCGGTCCGGGTGACGGACCCGGACCAGGTGGAGAAGGAGCTCCTGGAGGCCCTGGAGCCGTACGCGCGCCGGGACGGCACGGTGTGGATGCCGAACGTGTTCCGGTACGTGGTGGCGCGGGTGCCGTAGGCCCCGTGCACCGGGTGCGCGTGAACCGGGCCAGCGTGAACCGCGTTCGCCTGAACCGGGGTCCCGTGAACGGGCTCCCGTGAACCGGATCCGGAAGCGGCGGTAGTACGTCAGCTCTGCGCGGGTTTCGGCGTCAGCTCTCCTTGTCGAGCCGCGGGATGCCCGCCACCCGGTACGCCTCGGCCTCCTCCAGGGTCTCGTTCTCCAGGAGGGCGTCGGCGAGGGCGTCGAGCTTGTCGCGGTGCTCGCGCAGCTGCCGCAGCGCGCTCTCGTAGCACTCGTCGACGATCCGGCGCATCTCCGCGTCGACGCGGTCGAGGGTGGCGGGTGCGGCGGAGAGTCCGTACGCCTGCTGGGCGTCGCCGGGGATGGCGGTGAGGCGGCCGACGCGTTCGCTCATGCCCCAGCGGCCGGCCATGCCGCGGGCGATGTTGGTGACCTGTTCCAGGTCGTTCTCGGCGCCGGTGGTGATGACGCCGAAGACGACCTGCTCGGCCGCCATGCCGCCGAGGGCGCCGATGATCCGGCCGCGCAGATACTCCTCCGTATAGGCGTATTTATCTGACTCGGGTGTGGACAACGTGACGCCGAGGGCGCGGCCGCGCGGCACGATGGTGATCTTGCGGACGGGGTCGGCGCCGGGCTGGAGCATGCCGAGCAGGGCGTGGCCGCTCTCGTGGTAGGCGGTGCGGCGGCGTTCCTCGGCGGGCATGACGAGGGGGCGTTCGGCGCCGAGCTGGACCTTCTCCAGGGCGTCGGAGAGGTCGGACCGGGTGACGGCCGGCTGCTGGCGCTTGACGGCGAGGAGGGCGGCCTCGTTGGCGAGGTTGGCTAGTTCGGCGCCGGTCATGCCGGGGGTGGTCTTGGCGACGTGCTGGAGGTCGACGTCGTGGGCGAGCGGGATCTCCCGGGTGTGGATCCTGAGGATGGCCTCGCGGCCGCCGCGGTCGGGCGGGTTGACGTGGACGATCCGGTCGAAGCGGCCGGGCCGGGTGAGGGCGGGGTCGAGGACGTCGGCGCGGTTGGTGGCGGCGAGCACGATGACGCCTTCGGAGCCGGTGAAGCCGTCCATCTCGGTGAGGATCTGGTTGAGGGTTTGTTCGCGTTCGTCGTGGCCGCCCATGCCGGCCCCGCCGCCGCGGGCCCGGCCGATGGTGTCGATCTCGTCGATGAAGACGATCGCGGGGGCGACCTTGCGGGCCTCGGCGAACAGTTCGCGGACCCGGGAGGCGCCGACGCCGACGATCATCTCGATGAACTCGGAGGCGGAGGCGGAGAAGAAGGGCACGCCCGCCTCCCCCGCCACCGCGCGGGCGAGCAGCGTCTTGCCGGTGCCGGGCGGGCCGGCGAGCAGCACGCCGCGGGGCATCTTGGCGCCCATGGCGCGGTAGGCGCCGGGGTTCTTCAGGAAGTCGACGACGTCGTTGAGCTCGCCCTCGACCTCGTCGATGCCGGCGACGTCGGCGAAGGTGGTGCGCTTGCCGCCCTCGGCCAGTTCGACGGGCTTGGGCGGGGCCTTGCGGCCGAGCATGCCGCCGGCGCCGCCCATGCCGGCGCTCATCCGGCGGGCGATGAACACCCACAGGAGGACGAGCAGCAGCATCGGGGCGAGGGAGATCAGCAGGTTGGCGAGGAAGCTGCGTTCCTGGACGACGGGTTCGGCGGTGACGACGACGTTGTTCTTGGTGAGCTGCGTCCACAGCTGGTCGTCGGCGAAGGCGGGCCGCTGGGTCTTGAACTTGGTGTAGTCGCCGTCGCCGTTCGGGACGGGTTGTTTGTTCTTGAGCTGGCCCTGGATGGCGTCGCCCTTGGAGTAGATCTTGGTGACGTTGCCGGCCGCGACCTGCTTGTCGAACTCGGTGTACGAGATGGTCGCCTCGTCGCCCTTGTTGAAGAACGACAGGAAGAGGTTGGCGATCAGGTAGACGACGAGCGCCGTGAGGATGAGCCCGCCCCAGCCGCCGGGCATCTTCTTCTTGGGCGGCGGGGGCGGCGGGGCCCCTTCCGAGCGCCAGGGCTGGTCGGTCCGCTCGCGCGGGGGCACGGAGTTGGCCACGGGCTCTCCTCGGGCTGGCAGTGGCCCCAGTATCGAAGAGCGGGACGATCACGGCATTACGGGCGTGCCGACCTGATGAAAAGGGGCCCGCGGCGGTTTCGTAC
>NZ_JBSGBF010000114.1:0-22585 GCF_053601115.1 Streptomyces sp. NPDC004788 | reverse complement strand
TACAACACCAACCCCTGCACCCACACGGGCTTCTACTCACCCAACGGTCAACGTTTGAGCTGCGGCGTATGCTTTCTTAAGTGGCTTCACTACGCCATCGGCCGTCATCCGCATCCATGTGCTACGGAGCGGGCACCGGCTCCGCCGGGCTGCGCAGCTGCTCCGCCGCGTCCGAGACCCGGCGCATCAACGACAGGAAGAGCGTCTGCTCCTCGGCGGAGAGCGGCGCCAGGAAGACCTGGTTCATCCGGGCCGTGCGCACCGTCAGGCGCTTGTGCGTGCGCGCGCCCTCGTCCGTGAGGCGCAGCAGGAAGCGCCGGCCGTCCTCCGGGTCGCGGACCTTGTCGAGCAGGCCGCGGCGGGTGAGGCGGCTGATCACCTCGGCGATCGTGGACCGGTCCAGGCCCACCCGTTCGCCCACGGTCCGCTGGTCGAGCCCGGGTTCGGCGGTCAGGGCGTTGAGCACGCCGAACTGCGGGGAGGTGATCTCCTCCGACACCATCGTGGTCCACAGCAGATGGTGTGCCTGCTGGAGCCGCCGGGCCAGGTGCCCGGGATGCGTGGTCAGGTCCACCGCGGCCATGGCGTGCCTCCCTCTGTCGTTTCGTCGGCGCACGGAACGATACCCCGCCCCCTCAGGGGTGCCCTCGACCCGTTGACGCCGCACCCGGCGCCTGTCAGCATGACGCAGTCGGCGCAGATACTCAGTGCACTGACTAATTGCAGGACTGATTTTGCCCTCCTCCCCGAGCGAACCGAAAGGCCCTCCATGGACAAGGTGGTCGCCACCGCCGCCGAGGCGGTGGCGGACGTCCCGGACGGAGCGACGCTCGCCGTCGGCGGCTTCGGCCTCAGCGGCGTACCGAACGCCCTCATCCAGGCCCTCCACGCCCGCGGCGTCGGCGGCCTGGGCGTCGTCTCCAACAACTGCGGCGCCCTCGACTCCGGCCTCGCCGTGCTGCTCGCCGCCGGCCGGATCGCCCGCGTCACCGGCTCGTACATCGGCGCGAACAAGGAGTTCGCCCGCCAGTACCTCGCCGGCGAACTCGAGGTCGAGCTCATCCCGCAGGGCACCCTCGCCGAGCGCCTGCGCGCCGGCGGCTGCGGCATTCCGGCCTTCTACACCCCGGCCGGCGTCGGCACCCAGGTCTCCGACGGCGGCCTGCCCTGGCGCCACGACGGCGCGGGCGGTGTCGCCCTCGCCTCGCCGCCCAAGGAGGTACGCGAGTTCGACGGCGTCCCGCACGTCCTGGAGCACGCCATCCGCACCGACTACGCCCTGGTCCGCGCCGCCGTGGGCGACCGGCACGGCAACCTCGTGTTCCACGCCGCCGCGCGCAACTTCAACCCGCTGGCCGCCATGGCCGGCCGGGTCACGATCGCCGAGGTCGAGGAACTCGTCGAACCCGGCGCCCTCGACCCCGACCACGTCCACCTGCCCGGCATCTTCGTCCAGCGCGTGCTCGCCCTCACCCCCGAGCAGGCGGCCGACAAGGCAATCGAACGGCGCACGGTCTCCGCACCTCCGGCACGAAGGACGACGCGATGAGCTGGACCCGCGAACAGATGGCCGCGCGCGCCGCCCGGGAGCTGACGGACGGCCAGTACGTCAACCTCGGCATCGGCCTGCCGACGCTCATCCCCAACCACCTACCCGCCGGCGTCGAGGTCGTCCTCCACTCCGAGAACGGCATCCTCGGCACCGGCCCGTACCCCACCGAGGACGAGGTCGACCCCGACCTCATCAACGCCGGCAAGGAGACCGTCACCCTCCTCCCCGGCGCCTCGTGCTTCGACTCCGCCCTCTCCTTCGGCATGATCCGCGGCGGCCACATCGACGTCGCCGTCCTCGGCGCCATGCAGGTCTCCGCCCGCGGAGACCTCGCCAACTGGGCCGTGCCCGGCCGGATGGTCGCCGGCATCGGCGGCGCCATGGACCTCGTCCACGGCGCCCGCACGGTCATCGCGCTCATGACCCACACCGCCAAGGACGGCACCCCGAAGATCGTGGCGGAATGCGACCTGCCGCTCACCGGGCGCGGCTGCGTCGACCGCGTCATCACCGACCTCTGCATCCTCGACGTCACCGCCGACGGGCTCGCCCTCGTCGAGACGGCGCCCGGGGTGACGCCGGAGGAGGTGGCGGCCCGGACGGCGGCCCCCGTGCTGCTGCCCGGCGATGCCCGGCAAGCCGTCGTCGGCTGACGGCCGACGGCTTTCTCCCTGCCGTCCTCCCGCCGACCTTCGCACCCCGACTCCCTCTCCTCGCGGAAGGATTCATGACCGAGCTCACGCAGGACCGCATCGACGCCGAGATCGGCGCCCTCCAGGACGCCTACGACACCGCGCTCGCCGCCGGCGCCCCGGTCCGCCACCACCCGCCGCGCGACTACCCCCCGTACCGCAGCTCCCTGCTCCGCCACCCCCGCCGACCGCTCGTCGCCGTCGGCCCCGAGTCCGACGGCGACCCGGAGGCCGTGGAGCTGAGCGGACCCGTGTTCGGCGCCACCGACGTCACCGAGTACGACAACGACCTCACCCGGGCGCACGGCGGCGAACCCCTGGGCGAGCGGATCACCGTCACCGGCCGCCTGCTCGACCGCGCCGGCCGCCCGGTGCGCGGACAGCTCATCGAGATCTGGCAGGCGAACGCCTCCGGACGCTACGCGCATCTGCGCGACCAGCACCCGGCCCCACTCGATCCCCATTTCAGCGGCGTGGGACGGACCCTGACGGATGATCAGGGCGGCTACACCTTCACCACCGTCAAGCCGGGCGCCTACCCCTGGCGCAACCACACCAACGCCTGGCGCCCCGCGCACATCCACTTCTCCGTCTTCGGTACGGCGTTCACGCAGCGGCTCGTCACGCAGATGTACTTCCCCGGCGACCCGCTCCTCGCCCACGACCCGATCCTGCGCTCCGTCACCGATGCCGCCGCCCGCGAGCGGCTCGTCGCGCGCTACGAACACGGCCTGTCACAGCCGGAGTTCTCGCTCGGCTACGCCTGGGACATCGTCCTCGACGGGCCCGCCGCCACCTGGACCGAGGAAGGCCGGTGAACACGATGAAGCCGCTCCTGCCGCCGACCGCCTCCGCCACCGTCGGCCCCTTCTACGGCTACGCCCTGCCCTTCCCGGACGGCGAGCGCGTCGCCCCCGAGGGCCACCCCGAGCGCATCACCCTGCACGGCTACGTCCTCGACGGCGCCGGAGCCCCCGTACCCGACGCCCTCCTGGAGTTCTGGCAGGCCGCCCCCGACGGCTCCCTCGCCGGCGCCCCCGGTTCCCTGCGCCGCGACCCCGTCACCGGCGGCCACCTCGGCCGCAACGGCACCGCCTTCACCGGCTTCGGCCGCGTCGCCACCGATGCCGACGGCCACTACGCGCTGCACACCCTGCCGCCCGGCAACCCGGGTCAGCCCCACATCAGCGTGTGCGTGTTCGCCCGCGGACTGCTCCACCACCTCTACACCCGCGCCTATCTCGCCGACGGCCCCGACCCGCTGCTCGACCGGCTCCCCGCCGACCGGCGCGCCACCCTGATCGCCGCCCCGGAGCCGTACCGCACCCACCGCTTCGACATCCGCCTCCAGGGCGAGGGCGAGACCGTGTTCCTGGAGTTCCCGTGATGCCGTCCACCGCCGGGGCGCTCCCGGACGCGGGACTGCTCGATCCCGTACGCGCGGGCTCGCCCGCCGAGGCCGCCACCGGCGACACCGCCTTCCTCCAGGCGCTGCTCGACGCCGAGGCCGCCCTCACCCGCGCCCAGGCCGCCACCGGCACCGCCCCCGGCGAGGCCGCCCGCGCCGTGACCGCCGCAGCGGCCGGACCCGGCCGCTTCGACCTCCGCTCGATCGCCCTGCGCGCCCGCGCGGGCGGCAACCCGGTCATCCCGCTCGTCGCCGACCTGACCGCAGCGGCGGGGAAGTGGGGGCCGTACGTCCACCGGGGCGCGACCAGCCAGGACGTCCTGGACACCGCCGCCATGCTGGTGGCCGCCCGCACCCTCGGCCTCGTCCTGGCCGACCTCGCCGGTACGGAGCGGGCGCTCGCCGCCCTCGCCGCCGCCCACCGAGACACCGCCATGCCGGGCCGCACCCTCACCCAGCACGCCGTGCCCACCACCTTCGGCCTCAAGGCCGCCGGCTGGCGGTCCCTGGTGCTCGACGCCCGCGACCGGATCACGGCGGTACGGGACGGGCTGCCCGTCCAACTCGGGGGAGCGGCCGGGACCATGGCGGCCTTCGCCGACGCCGCCGACGCTCCCGTGGCCGCCGGTACGGACGCTCCCGTCGCCGCGACCGCGCTGCCCGCCGCGTACGCGCGCGAACTCGGCCTCGCCGCACCCCTGTTGCCCTGGCACACGCTGCGGACCCCGGTCGCCGACCTCGCCGGCGTCCTCGCGCTCACCGCCGGGGCGCTCGGCAAGATCGCCGCGGATGTGCTGACCCTCTCGCGCACGGAGATCGCCGAGGTCGCCGAGGGCGAGGGCGGCGGCTCGTCCGCCATGCCGCACAAGGCGAACCCGGTCCGCGCCACCCTCGTCGCCTCCGCCGCCCGCCGGGCCCCGCACCTCGCCGCGAGCCTGTACTCCTGCCTCGCCGCCGAGGACGAGCGGCCCGCCGGCGCCTGGCACGCCGAATGGGAACCGCTCCGCGACCTGCTGCGCCTCGTCGGCGGCGCCGCCCACCACACCGCCGCCCTCGCCGAAGGGCTCCGCGTCGACCCGGCCGCCATGCGCGCCCACCTGGATCTCACCGGCGGGCTCCTGGTCGCCGAGCGCCTCGCCACGGCCCTGGCACCGCGCCTCGGCAGGGCCCGGGCCCGCGCGCTCCTGACCGAACTCGCCGCCCGAACCCGCGCCGAGGGCCGCCCGCTCGCCCAACTCCTCGCAGAAGAGCGGGAACTGGCCGGCATGGACCCCGCCGAGCTGGCCGAGCTCACCGACCCCGCCCGCGCCACCGGCTGCGCCGGAACCCTCACCGACCGAGCCCTGGAGCGACGTTGAACCCGGACCGCACCCTCCACCACGTCGCCGAGGGGCCCGCCACCGCCCCCGTCCTGGTCCTCGGCCCCTCGCTGGGCACCTCCACCGCGCTGTGGGACGCCGTCGCCCCCGAACTCTCCCTCACCCACCGGGTCGTCCGCTGGGACCTGCCCGGCCACGGCCGCTCGCCCGCCGGACTCATCGGCCCCGGCGCGACCGTCGCCGACCTGGCGCGGCTGGTCCTCGACCTCGCCGACACCCTCGGCGCCGACCGCTTCTCGTACGCCGGAGTCTCCCTCGGCGGCGCCGTCGGCCTCCACCTCGCCGCCCACCACCCCGAACGGGTCGAACGCCTCGCCGTCCTCTGCTCGTCCGCCCGCTTCGGCGGCCCGGCACCCTGGGAGGAGCGCGCGGCATCGGTCCGGCGCGAGGGCCTCGCGAAGCTCGCCGAGACCGCCGACGCCCGCTGGTTCACACCCGGGTTCACCGTGCCGCGCCTCGTCGAGGACCACCGGCTCGCCGACCCGGAGGCGTACGCGGCGTGCTGCGACGCGCTCGCCGCCTTCGACCTGCGCGACCGGCTGGCCGGTATCACCGCGCCCACCCTGCTGATCGCGGGCCGCGAGGACCCGGCCACGCCGCCGGCCCATCTCCGGGAGATCGCCGACGCCGTCGCCGGCTCCGCGCTCACGGAGATCCCCGGCGCCTCGCACCTCGCCGTCGCCGAACGCCCCGAGGCCGTGCTCGCCGCCCTCCGCGCCCACTTCGCCGACACGCCGGTGCGGAGCGGCATGAAGGTCCGCCGCGAGGTCCTCGGTGACGCGCACGTCGACCGGACCCAGGCCCGCCAGACCGCACTCACCGCCCGCTTCCAGGACTTCATCTCCCGCTACGCGTGGGGCGAGATCTGGACCGACCCCACCCTCAGCCGCCGCGAACGCAGCCTGATCACCCTCACCGCGCTCGTCGCCCACGGCCACCACGACGAACTCGCCATGCACCTGCGCGCCGCCCGCCGCAACGGCCTGACCGACGCGGAGATCGCCGCCGCCCTCCTCCAGACGGCCGTCTACTGCGGAGTCCCCGCGGCCAACTCCGCCTTCGCCGTGGCGCAGCGCGTCCTCGGCGAGGAGTTCAGTGCGCCGGAACCCGGGCGAAGCGCTCCGTGACGTGCAGATCCGCCTCGATGCCGGCGATCGCCGCCGCCAGCTCGGGCAGCACCTCGCGCACGCACTCCTCGCGCGAGCGGCGGGCCGCGTGCAGGGCCACGTTGACGGCGGCGACCACGCGGCCCGCCCGGCCGCGCACCGGCATCGCGATCGACCGCAGTCCCTCCTCCAGCTCCTCGTCGACCAGCGCGTACCCGTCGTGCGCCACCCGGTCCAGGAGCGCGTCGAGTTCGGCGCGCGCGGTCACGGTGTGCGGGGTGAGGGCCCGCAGTTCGGAGCCGGCGAGCCGGGCGGCACGGTCGGCGGCCGGGAGGCCCGCGAGGAGGACCCGGCCCATGGAGGTCGCGTACGCGGGGAAGCGGGTGCCGACGGTGATGTGGACGTTCATGATCCGGCTGGTCTCGACCCGGCCGGTGTACTGGACCTCGTCGCCGACCAGGACGGCCAGCGACGTGGACTCGCGCACCCGCTCGGCCAGGCCGGCGAGGTGCGGCTGGGCGATCCGGGTGAGCGTGGTCCGCGACAGCGGCGCGAACCCGAGCGACAGCACGCGCGGCGTCAGCCGGAACTCGCGTCCGTCCACCGCCACACAGCCCACGTGCTCCAGCGTGATCAGCGCCCGCCGGGCCGTGGCCCGGGCCAGGCCGGTGGCCTCGGCGACCGCCGTCAGCGGCAGCGCGGCCCGGCCCGCGCCGAACGCCGTGATCACGGTCAGGCCGCGCGCCAGCGACTCGACGAACTCCCGGCCCAGCTCCTGCTTGGACGCGCCCGTCCACCCGGCCAGCCCGCTCGGAGCCCCCGGCTCCGGCTCCGGCGCGTCCCGCAGCGCCCGCTCCATCGCGTCGGCCGCGGCACGCAGCCGCGGCAGCAGCGTCGAGCGCAGCGAGCCGGCGTCGTGCCGGCTGGTGTGGCTCACGGTGCTCAGCACGCACGCGATCCGTCCGTCCGGCCCGCGCACCGGCACCGCGAGCGCCACGAGGCCCGGCTCGACCAGCTGGTCGTCCACCGCGAAACCGGCCTCGTCCGCCTCGGCGACCCGCGCCGCGAAGTCGCCCCCGGCGACAGCGCCCGAGCGGCCCGGGGGCAGCGCGGGAAAGCCGAGCCCCGCCGGATCGGCCGTCCGGCGCTCCCGCCACCGCTCCCACTCCGCCTCGTCCCACTCCGAGGCGAACAGGACGCCCGGCGCGGTGCGCTCCGCCGGCAGCAGATCGCCGATGCGGAAGCTCACCGACATCGCCCGGCGCCGGGTCGCCTGGTGGACGAAGCGGATGCCGTCGCCGTCGGCGACCGCGAGCGACACCGACTCGTCCAGCTCGTCCGCGAGCGCGTCGGCGCGCCCGCCGAGCAGCTCGGGCAGCCGTACGGAGGCGAGATAGGCGTTGCCGAGTTCGAGCAACCGGGGCGCGAGCACGATGTCGCGGCCCTCGATCCGTACGTATCCCATGCGGGCGAACGTGCCGGTGACCCGGTCGACGGTGGAGCGGGCGAGCCCCGTGGCGCGTTCGAGTTCGCCGACCGCGAGGCGCCCGCCCGCGTCGGTGAGCCGGCGCAGCACCCCGAGGCCGCGCAGCAGGGGCGTCACGGCCTCGGGCGGCGCGTCGGCGGTCGTGTCGTGGTTCGTCGGTGGCATCGGCTCTCCGTCGTGGATCTTCGCTCCACCGTAGTGAATACGCGTGCGGACGGGACGCGGCACCCCGTTGACAGGCGGGCCCGGCCGCGACCAGACTTCCAGCATAGTGAAGAAGTCTTCACTATGCGAACAGCCCTGGTGAACGACACACCGGCGAACAGCTCGTGACTCGACGCGACGAGGAGACCTCATGCACACCACCGTCGGCATCATCGGTGGCGGCCCCTCCGGCCTGCTCCTGGCCCGCCTGCTGCACCGGGCCGGCATCGACAGCGTCGTCCTGGAGAGCCGCGACCGCGCCTACGTCGAACAGCGCCAGCGCGCCGGCATCCTCGAACAGGCCACCGTCGACGCCCTGCGCGCCGCCGGCGCGGGCGCCCGCCTCGACGCCGAGGGCCTCCCGCACGACGGCATCGAGCTCCGCCACGGCGGCCGCGCCACCCGCATCGACTTCCCCGCCCTCACCGGCGGCCGGCGCGTCTGGGTCTACGCGCAGACCGAGGTCGTCAAGGACCTCGTCGCCCTCCAGCTCGCCGAAGGCGGCCCGCTGCTCTTCGAGGCCGAGGCCGTCGCCGTCGAAGGCGCCGACACCGACCGCCCCCGCATCCGCTACACCCATGAGGGCCGGGAACAGACACTCACCTGCGACTACGTCGTCGGCTGCGACGGCTACCACGGTGTCACCCGCCGCGCCGTCCCCGAGAGCGAACAGCGCACCTTCGAGCGCACCTACCCCTACTCCTGGCTCGGCATCCTCGCCGACGCCCCGCCCGTCTACGACGAGCTGATCTACGCCCACTCCGAGCGTGGCTTCGCCCTCGCCAGCATGCGCTCACCGTCCGTCAGCCGGCTCTACCTCCAGGTTCCCAACGGCACCGACCCGGCCGGCTGGCCCGACGAGCGCGTCTGGGACGAACTCGACGCCCGCCTCGCCCTGAGCGCCGACCCGGGCTGGCGCCTCACCCGCGGCGCCGTCACCCAGAAGGCCGTGCTGCCGATGCGCAGCTCCGTCACCGAGCCCATGCGCTTCGGCCGGATCCTCCTCGCCGGCGACGCGGCGCACATCGTGCCCCCGACCGGCGCCAAGGGCCTCAACCTCGCCGCCGCCGACGTCATCGTCCTCGCCCGCGCCCTCGCCCATCTGCACAGGACCGGCTCCACCGAGCTCCTCGACGCCTACTCCGACACCTGCCTGCGCCGGGTCTGGCGGGCCGAGCACTTCTCGTACGCCATGACCACCACGCTGCACGCCGACCCGGCCCAGGCGCCCTTCGACACCCGTCTCCAGCAGTCCCAGCTGGACCGCATCGCCACCTCCCCGCACGCGGCCGCCGAACTCGCCGAGAACTACACCGGGCTGCCGCTCGACGTCTGACGGGACACCGCGGGCGTCACGCCCCGGACGACTCCGCGAGCAGGACCACCTCCAGGCGGCGCGGCCCGTGCACCCCCTCCACCCGGTCGAGCTCGATGTCGCTCGTCGCCGACGGCCCGGAGATCCAGGTCAGCGGCCGCTCCGGCGCCAGCCGGGGCAGCGCGAGCGGCACGGACGCCACCACCTGCTCCGGCACCCGCACGACACACACGTGCAGATCCGGTACGAGGGTCAGCGCGCGCCGCCCCTGGGTCGGGCCGCCGTCCAGGACGATCGTGCCGGTCTCGGCGACGGCGACGGCGCAGCCGGTCACCACCGCGTCCGTCGCGTCCAGCCGAAGGGCCGTCAGCGACCCGTCGTCGGGGCGGAGTCCGACGTCCGGGCCCAGCCCGGACAGCCACTCCGGCGGCAGCCCGGGCGGTACGGCGACGCCGCGCGCACCGTGCGCCGCGAGCAGCCGGCCGATCAGCTCCGCGAGCCCGTCGGGCCCGGTGCGGTGGACGACGGCGCGGTAGTCGGCCAGGTTCTCGTGCAGCAGGTCGACGAGCGCGGCCGGATCGTCGGGCGCGTGCTGCCGCCGGTAGCGGCGCTCCGGCTCGGGCGCCTCGGGGGCGCCGGCGACGGCGGCCCGGATCCGGGCGAGGACCAGGTCACGGGAAGAGGTCATGAACGGTTCTTCCTCCACCACTCGCGGAACGACTCCGCCGGCACCTCCGGCAGGTCACGGCTCCCGGTCCAGGCCCCGGCGCCCGGCGGGTTCTTCGGGTGCAGGGCGCGGGTCCGGGCGGCGAGGCGCTCCCCGGCGGCGAGCACGCCCGGCCGGTCGAGCACCCAGCCCGCCGCCCTGACCGCCGCGCGTTCGAGCCGGTGCCTGGGGCCGCCCTGCCCGGCGACCCGCTCGCGCAGGTGCACGAGCACCTCGGGGATGTCGATGGCGACCGGGCACACCTCGTAGCACGCCCCGCACAGCGAGGAGGCGTACGGCAGCGAGGCGTCGACCTCGCTTGCCGTACCGCGCAGTTGGGGCGTGAGGATCGCGCCGATCGGGCCCGGGTACACGGAGCCGTAGGCGTGGCCGCCGGCCCGCTCGTACACCGGGCAGACGTTGAGGCAGGCCGAGCAGCGGATGCAGCGCAGCGCCTGCCGCCCGGTGGCGTCGGCCAGGACGTCGGTGCGGCCGGCGTCGAGCAGCACCAGATGGAAGTTCTCGGGCCCGTCGCCGTCGGTGGTGCCGGTCCACATCGAGGTGTACGGGTTCATCCGCTCGGCGGTCGAGGAGCGGGGGAGGGTCTGCAGGAAGACCTCCAGGTCCCGCCAGGTGGGCACGACCTTCTCGATGCCCACGACCGAGATCAGCGTCTCGGGGAGGGTGAGGCACATCCGCCCGTTGCCCTCGGACTCGACCACGACGAGCGTGCCGGTCTCGGCGACCATGAAGTTGGCGCCGGAGACGCCGACCCTGGCGCGCAGGAACTTCTCGCGGAGGTGGAGCCGGGCGGCCTCGGCGAGTTCGGCGGGTGTGTCGGTGAGGTCGTCCGGGGCCGGTCGGCCCCAACGGCCCATCTCCGAGCGGAAGACGTCCCGGATCTCGGCCCGGTTGCGGTGGATCGCGGGGACGAGGATGTGCGAGGGCCGGTCGTCGCCCAACTGGACGATGAGCTCGGCGAGATCGGTCTCGTAGGCGCGGATGCCCTCGGCCGCCAGGGCCTCGTTGAGACCGATCTCCTGGGTGGCCATCGACTTGACCTTGACGACTTCCGTCTCGCCGGTCGCCTTCACCAGGTCGGCGACGATCCGGTTGGCCTCGGCGGCGTCCGCCGCCCAGTGCACCGTGCCGCCCGCCGCCGTCACCGCCTCCTCCAACTGGAGCAGGTAGCGGTCGAGGTGACGGAGCGTGTGGTCCTTGATCCGCCGCCCCGCCTCCCGCAGCTCCGCCCAGTCGCCGAGCTCGGCGACCGCCCGGGCCCGCTTGTCACGGATGGTGTGGGTGGCGTGCCGCAGGTTGGCGCGGAGCGTCTCGTCGCGCACCGCCTCGTGCGCGGCCTTCGGAAACGCCGGCATGCCGAGGAAGGCCCGCCCGTCGCCCGACCGCCGGCCCTCGTCGAGCGCCGGCGCGCGCCCCTCCTTGCCGGTCATACCAGGGGCTCCTCTTCCGTGCTCGCCAGGATCTCCGCGAGGTGCACCGGCCGCATCTCCGGGAGCACCTTCATCCGGCTCATCGTGCCACCCAGGTGCATCAGGCACGAGCTGTCCGCCCCGCACAGCACCTCGGCCCCGGTCGACACGGCGTTGCGGACCTTGTCCGCGCCCATCGCCGCCGACACGTCCGGGTTCTTCACCGCGAACGTGCCGCCGAAGCCACAGCACTCCTCCGCCCCCGGCAGCTCGACCAGCTCCAGGCCCTTGACGGCTTCGAGCAGCCGGCGCGGCCGGTCGCCGAGCCCGAGGAGCCGCAGCCCGTGGCAGGAGGGGTGGTAGGTGACCCGGTGCGGGAAGTACGCGCCGACGTCGGTCACACCGAGGACGTCGACGAGGAACTCCGTCAGTTCGTGGGTCCTGGGCCCGAGTTCGGTGGCTTCGGGGCCGAACTGCGGGTAGTGGCGGCGGATCATCGCGGCGCAGGAACCGGAGGGGGTGACCACGTACTCGTACCCCTCGAAGGCGCGCACCGTGCGCCGGACCAGCGGAGCCGTCTCGGCGCGGTAGCCGGTGTTGAACTGCGGCTGCCCGCAGCAGGTCTGGGCGGCCGGGAAGTCGACGGTGACGCCCAGGCGTTCGAGCAGCCGGACGGTCGCCACCCCCGTCGCCGGGTACAGGGCGTCGTTGACGCAGGTGACGAACAGGGCGACGCGCATGTGCGGGGTCCTCCGGGTCAGGGGCGCGGCCAGGGCCGCCCGTCGAGTCGTTCGATGTCCCGGTTGAAGCGTTCCAGGACGGCGGCGAAGTCCGCCACCTCCCGGGGTGTCCAGTCGGCGAGGACCCGCTCCAGGCCCTCGACGTTGTAGGAGCGGTCGGCGTCCAGGCGCCGCTCGCCCTCCTCGGTGATGCGGAACTTGCGGGCGATGCCGCCTTCCGGGTCGGGGATCCGCTCGACGACCCCGGCCCGCAGCATCGCGGCCGTCTGCCGGTTGAGCGTCGAGGCGTCCAGGCCGAAGGCGTCGCTGAGCTGGCTGATGGACATCGGCCCGTCCATCCGGATGCGGGTGAGCAGGAGGTACGCGCTCCGGTCGAGGTTGCCGCCGGCCGCCCGCGGGCGCGGCGCGTGGAGCAGCGAGTGCCGTGCCAGGAGCATGGTCTCGAACTCGATCAGATGCGTGGGCTTCTCCATCGCCTCAGCATATGCAGCCTGCAGCGATTGTGCATGATGCACATCGTGTGTACCGCGCACATTGCCGCCCGGTGTACGCGCAGTCCCTCGTCGTCCCGCAGCGGCTCCGGCTCCCCGAGCGCGGCCGCTCCCGCACCGGGCACCGGGCAGCCCGCCCGGCCGCCGGGACCACGGCCTGGCGTCACCTGGCACAGAAGCCGGGCGCCGCGCGCGACGTCAGCGGCGTGGTGCTGCCGGTGGACGGGGCCGGTCGGCGGTGAGCCGGGCCGAGGGGCTGGGCGGAGGCGCGAGCCGGCCCCCGCCGCTCACGGCTTGCGGCGCGGCTTCCCGGCGCGGCCGCTCTTGGGAGCCGCGCCGCCGGTGCGGCGGCCGCCGCCCTGCTTCTGGCCCTGCTTCTGGCCCTGCTTGGGCTGCTGCCGCTGCTGGGCGGCCTTCGGCTTCGCCGAACGCCCGGACTTCCCGTCCTTGGCGCCCTTGTCGTTCGCCTTGGCCGACTTCTCGTCGGGGCGCCGGCCGCGCGAGCTGTTCACGGTCCGCCCGCGCACGATCCCGATGAAGTCCTCCACCAGATCGGTGGTGGCCTCCTCCGGCCAGGACAGCGCCACCTGCGACTGCGGCGTCCCGGTGATCGTCCGGTACGTGAGGTCCTTGCGGTGGTGGAGCCGCGCGAGCGACTGCGGCACGATCAGCAGCCCGATCCCCGCCGCCACCAGCTCGATCGCGTCGGCCGTCGTCGCCGGACGCTCGAACGCGGGCTGTCCCGGCGGACCGTCCCAGTCCAGCGTGTCGTCCAGCGGATGCAGCACGATCTCGTCGGCGACGTCCTCGACGGTCACCTCGTCCGCCGCCGCCACCACGTGGTCCTTGGGGCACACGACGACGGTCAGCTCCGTGTACAGCGGGATGGCGCTGAGCTCCGTACGGTCCACGGGCAGGCGCACGAAACCGGCGTCGGCGCCGCGCTCCCGCAGCAGCGCCGCGGCCTCGCCGGGCTGCACCTGCAGCAGCTCCAGCGGCACGTCGGGCAGCCGCTCGTGCCAGATCCGCACCCACTTGCCCGGCGTCACGCCCGGCACGTACGCCAGCCGGAACGACGGGGCGGCCGGGGCCGGAACCGGGGCCGCAGCCGGGGCCGGGGCGGCCGCGGAAGCGGAGGGAACGGGGGTGGGGGAGGTGTCCGAGCCTGTCACCAGGCCAGATTACCGGCCGTGGTCGGCGACGGCGCCCCTGCCCGATATTCTTGTCGCATGACGCAGCACCAGACCGCCCAGACCATGAAGCCCGCCACCGCGGCGAAGAAGCTGGGTGTGTACCTCGATGCCACCCCCGCCGAGTTCCGCGAGGGTGTCGTCTCCCGTGCGGAGCTCAACGCCCTCCAGACCGATCCGCCGGAGTGGCTGCGCGAGCTGCGCCGCACCGGACCGCACCCCCGCCCCGTCGTGGCGGCCAAGCTCGGTGTCTCCATCTCCGGCCTCGCCCGCGGCGGCGTCACGGAGGCGCTCACCACCGAGCAGATCGAGGCCCTCAAGGCAGAGAACCCCGAGTGGCTCCAGAAGGAGCGCGCCACCCAGGCGGAGGTCCGCAAGGAGACCGTCCGCATCAAGGAGATGCACGCCGAGAAGGCGGCGCGGGCGCAGCAGCAGGACTGAGCACGGGGCGGCCCGGGCCTCTCGGACCGGGCCGCCGCGGCCGGCACAGGCCGCCACCACCGCCGTAAGGCCGCTGCCACGTCGCCTACCCGCCGTAAGGCTGCTGTGACAGGCCGCCACCACCGCCGTAAGGCCGCTGTCACAGGTCGCCCTCACCGCCGTAAGGCCACTGCCACGGGCCCGCCGTCACCGCCGTAAATCGGGTGCGTCGGCTCCGCCCGTAGTGCTGCAATCGCCGGATGTCACGCGAGACCGAGACGCCGGCCGTGCCGGTGACAGACGTGCCCATGACGGTCGACCGCGGGCGGTTCGCCGACGCGGTCACGCCCTGGGAGGAGATCGCCTGGCGCGCGGCCGCCCTGGAGTGGGCGGAGCGGGGGCTGGCCCGCCACGGCCTGGCCGAGACCGGACCGCGCGAGGCGCGGATCAGGCCCTGGTCGATCCTGGTCCGCTTCCGTACCGGAGCGGACGCGCGTGACGCGGTCTGGTTCAAGGCGAGCGCGCCGGCCGCCGGCTTCGAGGCGGCGCTCGGGAGCGCGCTCGCCGAGTGGGTGCCCGAGCACGTGATGACGCCGCTCGCGGTCGACACCGAGCACGGTTGGTCGCTGCTGCCCGACGGAGGCCCGCTCTTCCGGAATGTCCTCGACGCCGGGGCGGCCGGGCCGGCGGACTGGCTGGCGGCGGTCGGGCAGTACGCGCGGATGCAGGGCGCCCTGACCCCCTACGCGGACCGGATGGCGGCGCTGGGCGTGCCCAGCGCCCGGACCGCGCGCCTGCCCGGGATCTTCGACCGGCTCGTCGAGGAGAACCCGGCCCTCGCCCCGGAAGCCCGGCGGTCCCTGCGGGCCCGGCGCCCGCGGCTGCTCGACTGGTGCGCGGAGCTCGACGCCCTCGGCATCCCCGACTCGCTCGACCACTGCGACCTGCACGACGGCCAGGTCCTCGCCCCCGCCCCCGGGCGCTTCACCTTCTTCGACTGGGGCGACGCCGGTGTGGCGCACCCCTTCGCCAGCCTCCTCGTCCCGGCGCGTGACGTGCGCGAACGGTACGGTCCCGAGGCCGTGGCGGGCGTCCGCGACGCGTATCTGGAGCCCTGGTCCGACTTCGGCGCGCCGCTGCCCGAGCTGCGGCGCGCCGCGACCCTCGCCGTCCGCCTCGCCGCCATCGGCCGGGCGGTCTCGTGGGGCCGGCTGTTCCCCGGCACCCCGGCCGGGGACTGCCACGAGGCGAGCGCCTACTGGGTCGAGGAGCTGTTCGCCGAGCCCGACCTGCTCTGATCCCCGTCCGGTCGCCGATCGCGCCGGGCGACGAGTTCCCGCCGGGCGACCAGGTGCAGCAGCCGGGCGGTGTGCCGGTACGGCTCCCGTCCGGCGGCCGCGATCTCCAGGCGCTCCAGGCGGGCGTAGTACGCGGGGTCGAACTTCACCGTGTCGTCGGGGATGTAGTCGCAGAACACCCGGATCCCGTAGTGGTGCACCTCGTCGCAGCCGAGCGTGCGGAGCGTCGCGGTCAGCTCCTCGGCCGTGTGCAGCCGCAGCTCGGCGTCGAACATCCCGGTGTGCACGGTCGGCGCGTCGAGCGCCCGCAGGACCGCGTCGGGATCCATCGTCCGCACCGCCGAACGCAGCGCCTCCGAATGACGGTTCATGGCGATGACCGACACGAGCCCGCCCGCCCGCAGCGCCCCGAGCGCCACGCCGAGCGTGGCCTCCTCGTCGGGCGTGTACGGCAACAGGCCGTGGCAGAGCACCACATCGAACCCGCCGTCCGCCAACTCGACCGGCAGGGAGCCCACTTCGGCCTGCACGCAGGTGATCCGGTCGGCCACGCCCGCCTCGGCGGCGCGCCGCGTCGCGGTCGCCAGCATGGCCGGCGCGTAGTCGACGACGGTCACGTGGTGGCCGCGTACGGCGAGCCGTACCGCGTCGCCGCCGTCCCCGCCGCCGAGGTCGAGCACCCGAAGCGCCCCGCTGCCCGACTCGGCGAGGTGCGGCGCCAGATCGGCCTCGGCCACGGCGTACCGCAGCCGCCCCCACGGCGCCTCCTGCCAGTCCTGCCACGCGGCGACGCCCTGGTCGAAACTCTGCGAAGCCACCGTCACCCCTCCCCGTCGTCGCCCTGCGTGCGGAAATGCCGGTCAAGGTAGTCGATCAGCTCCGACTCCCTCCTCCGGCCCGTGTCCTGCGGCCGTCTCCGTATGCGCATGGGGATCATCCTGCCCGCAACCCCTCCGGTACGGAGTCCCGCAGCGCCCCGATCAGCGCCGCGACCGCCGGGTGCGCGCCGGCCCCGCCGCGGAAGGCGATCCTCGTCCTGCGGCGCACCGGCAGCGCCGTCAGGCGCACCCCGGGCGGCGGGTCCGTCGCCCCCAACTCCGGGACGACTGCCACGCCTTGGCCCGCCGCCACGAAGGCGAGGACCGTCGCGAACTCGTCCACCTGGTGCCGTACGCGCGGCACGAACCCCGCCGTCCGGCACACCTGCTCGGTCACCGCCCGGCACAGCGTGTCGGGAGGCGCCATGATCCACGGCGCCTCCCGCCAGTGCGCGAGCACCGCCAGGCCGCCGGAGCCCCCCGAATCCGCGGAGCCCCCCGAGCCCTCTGGGTCCTCCGAGCTCCCCGAGTGCTCCGAGCCCCCCGAGTCCTCGGGTGCCGGCGCGGGCGAGGCCAGGAACATCGCCTCCTCGCACAGCGGCTCGGCCGCGAGCCCCGGTTCCAGGGGCGACGGCACCAGGTCGTAGTCGTGGACCAGGGCCACGTCGAGGTCGCCCGCCCGCAGCGCGTGCGCCACCCCGGCCGGATCGGTCTCCGAGACCATCGGCTCCAGGGCCGGATGGCGGGCGGCCAGTAGGACGAGGGCCTCCGGGACGATCGCGCGGGTCGCGGTCGGGAAGGCGCCGATCCGCAGCGGACCGGCCGGCCCGTGCCGGGCCTCGGCGAGTTCGGCCGACGCCTGCTCCAGGCGTTCCAGCACGGCCTCCGCGTGCCGTACGAGCTTCTCCCCGGCCGGAGTCAGCCGCACCCCGCGCCCGGAGCGTTCCAGGAGCGCCACCCCGGCCTCCCGTTCCAGGGTGCCGAGCTGCTGCGACACCGCCGACGGGGTGAACGACAGGGCGTCGGCGACGGCGGCGATGGTGCCGCGCAGGGCCAGTTCGCGCAGCAGGCGCAGTCGTCGCACATCGAGCATCAGCTCAGCTTACGCTTCCCATCAAAAACGCGAACTGGACCTGAGGGGTCGCCCGCCCGCACCCTCGACTGCATGGCACAGGACATCGCTCAGGACCTTCTCCCGTACGGGATCCACGTACCGCTCGTCACGCCCTTCGCCCGCGACGGGCGTCCCGACCTCGACGCCCTCGCCGGGCTCGCGCACGCCGTCCTCGACGACGGCGCCGCCGGGCTCGTCGCGCTCGGCACGACCGGCGAGGTCGGCGCCCTCGAACCCGAGGAGCGCCGGGCCGTCGTCGACACCTGCGCCCGGGTCTGCCGGGAACGCGACGCACAGCTCGTCGTCGGCGCCGGAAGCGACGCCACCGCCTCCGCCGCCCGCGAGCTCGCCGGACTCGCCCGGTGGCCGGAGGTACGGGCGGCCCTGGTCATCGTCCCGGCCTTCGTGCGCCCCTCGCAGGACGGGGTGATCGCCCACTTCACGCGGCTCGCCGCCGACAGCCCCGTACCGCTGGTCGTCTACCACATCCCGTACCGCACCGGCCGCCCGCTCGACGCCGCCACCCTGCGCGCCCTTGCGGCCGTCCCCGGTGTGATCGGCGTCAAGCACGCCGTCGGCGGCATCGACCAGGACACCGTCGACCTCCTCGGCGACCTGCCGCCCGGCTTCGCCGTGCTGGCGGGCGACGACAGCTTCGCCTCCCCGCTGCTCGCCCTCGGCGCCGCCGGCGGGATCCTCGCCTCGGCGCACCTGGCCACCGACCGCTTCGCCGGGCTCGCCGCAGCCTGGCGCGACGGTGACGTGCCCCGTGCCCGCGCCCTCGGCCACCGCCTCGCCCGCCTCTCGGCCCGGCTGTTCGCCGAGCCCAACCCTGCGGTCGTCAAGGCCGTCCTGCACGCCCGGGGCCGCATCCCCACCCCCGACGTCCGACTCCCGCTCCTCCCGGCGTCCGAGGCGTCGGTGGCGGCGGCCCTGGCGGAGCTGGCCGCGCTCGACGCCGCCGAACCCGCCGTGACGTCCGGGTAGCGGGAGCCCCTGCCGGGCCTGACGCCTCAGGAACCCGGAACCGTGGCATGTACACAGCGCGTCCTCCTGCGTGCGCCGGGTGAGCGGAACACCGGCGTACCCACCCCCGAAGCAGGAGGACCACGATGGCCACGCCCGGCACGACCCCGCCCCCCGCCCGGAAGAGCGGCGGCTGCCTCTCGGCACTGCTGATCATCGCCGTCATCCTCGGCCTCGCCTACGGCGCCTCCAAGTTCTTCGACGACAAGAACAAGTCGTCCTCGTCCTCGTCGTCCTCCTCGTCCTCCGGAGACAAGGACGGCTCCTGGAACGTCGGCGACTGCGGCGGCCCCGACCCCGACGACGCCCCCGACGGCTACCGCGCCGTCGACTGCGGCGACTCCGGAGCGACCTTCAAGGCGCTCGCGGTGATGGACGCCAGCATCCTGCCCGACGCCATCCAGTGCCCGGCCGGCACCGACCTCATCATCCAGGTCAAGATCACCTTCGGCTCCGGCGGCGACAAGAGCGGCGGCATCCCGAGCAAGACCGTCTGCGGACGCAACCTCTCCGGCACCCACCCGGGCGACGCCGGTGCCGGCGGCGGCCAGCTCGTCAAGGGCGACTGCGTGACCTCCACGGCCCAGGAGGTGCCCTGCGCCCAGGCCGCCGGCAGCGGCTACAAGGTGCTCGACCTGACCAAGGACGAGAAGGCGTGCCCGTCCGGCACCACCGAGCCCATGCGACTCACCCTCGCGATCGGGCGCCCGTACGACGTGATCTGCGCCGCCAAGGCCTGAGCGGCGCCGACGTGTGGGGTGCGGCGGGGGATATCGGGTTGCGGCTCCGCGCGGGCCACCGATAGCGTCCGCCGCGTGACGAGCCCCGAGTCGGACAGAACCGAGCCGCCGGTCACCCGGCGGCGGACCGCGAGCTGAGCCGGAACCACCAGGTCTCCCGGCCGAGTTCCGCTGCGAGTGACCGGACCCGCGTTCCGGATCCGCGCGGCGGCGGCGCACCGTGCCGCCGCCCCGCCCGCGGATCCTCCTGTCCGCGATCTCTCGTCACCGGAGTCGACCCTTGCCCTTCTTCGTCCACGTCCTGGGCCTCGCCGTCTTCGCCCAGGGCACCTCGGAGTTCATGCTGTCCGGGCTCGTGCCCGGCCTCGCCCGCGACCTGTCCGTCTCCCCGTCGGCCGCCGCCGGCCTGACCTCCGCGTACGCGATCGGCATGATCGCCGGCGCCCCCGCGACGGCCGCGCTCGGCGCACGATGGCGCCACCGCCCCGCCCTCGCCGGCTTCCTGGCCGCCTTCGTCCTCGTCCACGCCGTCGGCGCGCTCACCACGGACTTCACGGTCCTCTTCGCGACCCGCGTCGTGGCCGCGATCGTCAACGCGGGCTTCCTCGCGGTCGCCCTGCCCTTCGCCGCGTCCCTGGCCGGCCCCGCCCGCCGGGCCCGGGCCACCGCCGTCCTGCTCTCCGGCGTCACACTGTCCTGCGTCGTCGGCGTCCCGGCGGGCGCGGTGCTCGGCGAACGGTACGGATGGCGCTGGGCGTTCTGGGCGGTCGCGGCCCTGTGCCTGCCCGCCCTGGCCCTGGTGTTCCGCTCGGCGCCCGCCGAGAGGGCAGCGGGGCGCGTGCGGACCGCCGTCCGGGTACGGGACGACCTGCGGACCCTGCGCTCCCGCCCCCTCCGTACCACCCTCGCCGTCGCCGCCCTGGTCAACGGCGCCACCTTCGCGAGCTTCGCCTTCCTCGCCGTCATCGCCACCGACGTCGCCGAGCTGCCGCCGGCGGCCGTGCCCGGCCTGCTCGCGGCCTTCGGCGCCGGCGCGTTCCTCGGCGTCACCGTCGCGGGCCGTACGGCCGTACGCACGCCTCCCGCGCTCGGCGGGCTGCTCGCCGGCTGGGTGCTGCTCGCCGCGACGGCGGCGCACCCGGTGCCCCTTTTCCTCCTCGCCGCCGTCCAGGGCGCCCTCTCCTTCGGCCTCGGCACGACGCTCGTCAGCCGCGTCCTGACCTTGGCCACCGACGCGCCGTCGCTCGGCGGCGCGTTCGCCACCGTCGCCCTGAACACCGGCGCCTTCCTCGGCCCGCTCCTCGCCGCCACCGTGACCGCCCAGGTGTCCGGCGACCCGCGCGGCGCCCTGTGGAGCAGCGCCGCCCTCGCGGCCACCGCGGCGGTCGTGCACACGGTCACACGGTGTGCGCCTCGAAGTCCCAGGATGGACGGACGCGTCGGCGGGCCGCGACGGTCTGCGGATGCCGGACGCCGAGGGTGCGGGTGAGCGTGTGCAGGGCCTTGTCCTCCAGCATGGCGGCCTCGTCGGGCTGCTGTAGGGCGCGAAGATCGTCGGCCAGCGCGATCTGACAGGAAAGCGTGAACGGGTGCTCGTCGCCGAGGGTCCTCCGGGCCCGGCGCAGGATGTCCTGGCCGAGTTCGGCGCCGTAATCGAGCTGGCCGTTGAAGGCGCGGGCGGCGGAGGTGTCGAGGGCGCACCCGATGACCCAGGGGTGATCGGGGCCGAGGGACTCCGACAGGCCGACGAGGGCGGCCTCCAGGAGGTCGAGCGCTTCGGCGTGTTCGCCCGCCGCCCGCATCACGAGGGCGGTGCTGACGAGCATGCCGGTGGCGACGGGATGGGCGGGGCCGAGGAGATCGCGGAAGCCGGCCTCGGCCTCGGCGACGAGCTGCCGGGCCTCGTCGAGGTCGCCTTGTTCCCGCAGGAAGTTGCCGTAGTCGTTGAGGAAGCCCAGGGTCACGTGGTGGGCGCGGCCGTGGACCTCCTCCAGATGGTCGAGCAGGTCGGCCATGGCGGCGCCGAGGTCCTCCTGGAGACCGCCGCCGCGGCGCCGGCACAGGATCAGCTGGACATGGGCTTCGAGGGTCTGCGGATGCCGGCGTCCGAGCACTCGTACATGTGTCCGCAGGTTGGACTCCTGGCGGGCCAGGGCCTCGCGGTAGCGGCCGAGCAGGCGCAGGTCCCGGGCGACGGCGAGGCCGGTGGCGAGAGTGGTGACGGTCTGGGGGAGGAGCGCGCGCTCGGCGCGGACGAGCGTGGCGTTGTCGTGCTCGTGGGCGTGCCGGTAGTGGCCGAGGAGCCGGAGGCCGAGGCCCAAGGCGTTGCGGGCGGCGAGCGTGACGACGTCGGTGTCGCCGAGCAGCCGCTCGGCCTCGCCCAGGACCCTGCTCTGGACGTCGTGGGCTTCGTCGTACTGGCCGAGGTGGCGCAGGTCGCCGGCGAGGGCGCCGTCGCAGAGCATGATGCCGAGCTCGTCGGCGGGGCCGGCCCGGCCGAGCCGCTCGCGCAGCCCGAGGTCCAGGCGGTGGGCATCGTAGACGCGGCCCTCGGCGCGCAGGAGGCTGCTTTCCTGAACGGTCAGATCGAGCATCGGTTGCGCGAGCGGGTCCATGAACTCGCTCCAGGCGGCGCGGATCCGCTCGGCGAGGCGGAGTCCGGTCCGGTACTCGCCGCTGTGCTCGCTGTAGCGCAGGCAGTTGACCACGGTGTTCTGGATGTGCCGGCTGGGGCTGGCGAGGGCGCCGGAGGGTTCCAGATGGGGCAGGAGTGCGGCGTAGCGGGGCCAGTTGCGGCTGTCGAGCGGGTTGCCGGGGTCGGCCTCGGCGAGCAGGGTGCGGACGGCCTGGCGGTGGACCCCGCGGTGTTCGCCGTCGGTGAGGCGGGCGACGATGTCATGGACGAGCCGGTGCATGTGTACCGAGTCCGGGTACGGTCCCGTCGCCTCGGCACTGTCGTCGCCGGGGCCGCCGGTCTCGCGGGTGAGCACGGAGTACTTGACGAGGGTGTCGACGGCCTGGTTCCAGGCGGGGAGGTCGGTGACCATCCACCGGAGTTCCTCCGGCAGCTCCACGCCGGGGTGGGCGTGGACGATGCCGAGCGGGACGCGGCCGGGGGCGAAGGCCACGCAGAGGTTGAGCAGTTCGAGGGCCTGCGGCTGGGAGCGCTGCAGCCGGTTGATCAGTATCGACCAGGAGGTGAGGGAGGCGTTGGGGATGTCGTTGATGGCGGACGGTTCGTCCATGGCGGAGATGCGTGCGTCGCGGACCATGCGCAGGTATTCGGCGACCTCCATGCGGGACTCGCCGAGCCACGCGGCGGCCTGGATGAGCGGGAGCGGTACGTCGCCGAACTCGGCGGCGACCTCGTCCGCTTCGGGCGCGGTGATGTGCGGGGCGCGCCGCATCAGGTAGGCGGTCGACTCGGCGCGGTCGAAGCCGGGGATCTCCAGGACGTCGGTGTAGTCGCC
>NZ_JBSGBF010000113.1:0-22903 GCF_053601115.1 Streptomyces sp. NPDC004788 | reverse complement strand
GTCCCGGAGCGGGCCCTCTGCTCGTACGCTCGCAGCGCCACCTCACATGAGGTCGAACTCGCCGTCCTTCGCGCCGAGCACGAACGCGTCCCACTCCGCCTTCGTGTAGCGCAGCACCGTGTCGTGGTCGAGCGACGAACGCATCGCGATGCCACCGCCCGGCAGGTGCGCGATCTCCACCCGCTCCTCGTCGGGGCTCGTGCCGGGGGCGCCCTGCCACTCGACACCGCTGATGTCGAGCGCGTACAGCTCGTCCTTCTCCTGCTGAGTGCCCATCTGGCTCTGCTCCTTCGTGCGTCGACTGCGGCGCAACAACGTTGCAGCTCAATGATGGGTGGCCGGGCCTGTGCCTGTCACCCGGATCCCGCGGAATCACTCCACCTGCAAGGCGGTTGCGCTGTCGAAGTGGTTCATACCTGGGCGGCGAAGGTCTGCGCCAGCTTCAAGACCTGGTCCGGCGTGATCGACTGCTCGCCGGAGTTGGCCACCGTTCGCGTGACGCGCTTCATTACCGGGTTCCTCCGGTCGACGGGGTGACGGTCACACGCAGCGGTGTGAACACGGGAGTTTTCTTCAGCGGTGCGTTCTCGCAGCCCAGGGCCTCCGTGGCCCGGCGAGCCATGCGGTGGACGAACTCCATCTGCTGGTCCTGGGTGCCGTGGTCCTTGACCGCCCCCAGGTTCACGGTGAACGAGCCCTCCGCGTGGAGCAGCAGTCCTTTCGAGGCACTTGGTGTGCCAGGCAGGACACACGGCACGTAAAGATGGGTGGAGACGTCGTTGGACGTGCCGGTCGCCTCGTTCAGCGCATACGAGCGGGTGTCCTCCACGACGGCCGTCTTCTTCGCGTCGGACAGCGGGGACCACATGTAATCGATGTTGGCCTGACCCATGCCGCGCCGGCCGTCGGGGAAGAAGCTGCACTGACGTACGGAGTACGTGGTGCGGTGCCCAGGTTGTTCGCGCAGTTCGGTCCGCATGCGGTCGAGGAACTTGGGCGTTCGGTTCCCGTGAAGGGTCGTGTAGGTGTCCGCCCGCAGCACGTGGCGCAGGATCTTGTCCTCGGGGGACCCCGAGGCGATGTCACAGACGTAGTCGTCCGGGTGCTTTGCCTGCGGCTCCTCGGAGGAGCCGCAGGCGGTCGCCGTGAACAGGGAAAGTGCGGCGACGGCCAGACGCGCGGGGGTGGCGAGCGCGCGTCGCCTCAGATGGTGCATACGTTTCGTGTTTCCCGTCGGTGGAGGGCGGTGCGTGTCTGTGCGAGCGGTCGGTGTTGTGACGTGACAACCGAGCCCTTGCCCCAGGGCGATGTCCGAGATGTCAGCCAGCCCCTGGCGGGTCGCCCCATTTCGCGAGGCTTCGTCTCCCGCCGGCCGGTCAGAGCCTGACCAGCATTCCCCGCCAGGTCCATCCCGCGCCGAGGACCGCCTCGCGCAGGGGATCCTTCAACTGCCGCGTGTCGAAGGCGAAGTCCTCGACCAGGTGGCGGCGGCCGTCGGCACCCCGCTCGATCGTCCACTGCCTGGAGGTCGTGGTCACCTGACCACGGCTGTACTTGGTCGAAGCGGCCAGCCTGGGCGTGCCTCCGACCCAGTTGATCTCCAGTTGCTCGTCCAGAGCCCGTACCTCGTGCTTGTCGGCTACCAGGCGCAGCTTGATCTTGAGGCTCTGCTCCGGCTGAAACTCGAGGAAGAAGGTCCACCAGGCCGGCTCCAGGATCCGCCACTCCGCCACCAGGTCGGCGTTCTCCGCCGGGCGCGCGTTGCGCACGACGTACGGCTTGTCCGCGCTGTTGACCGCGAGCAGCGCCTCCCGGACCTCCATGGCGGACAGGGGTGCGACACCCCTGTCTGGATACCGGGTTCCGGTGAACCTGTCGAGCAGACCCATCCGGGCCTCCGTCCCTGTGTTCGGGCGCAATGTGCGCGGGAAGTCCTGGACATCTCCCAGGACGCTGTCGTGCTGTGCGGCAGTGGCGGTCAGAAGGGCAGCCGCCGCGTCAGGCATGGGGAGGCCGCGGAGCCCGTCTGGCGTCGGGCGACCGTCCTGATGTGTTCTGGGGTTGTCAGCAGCCGAGCTGCTTTCCGGCGGCTTCGACGAAGTTGCCGTACAGGTCCTTCATGCGGGGAGTGCCGGGTGATCCGGCGGCGTCGTTGTAGTTGGGGCCGAACTCCAGGGCGAAGTACGTCGGCTTGCCCCCACAGTCGGTGACCAGGTGCCAGGGATCGAAGCCAGAGACCTTGCGACCGGCCACCGGAGGCTGCGCCTTGTATCCGGGCGAGGACCGGATGCCGTCGACGATCCCTGGCTCCTGGGTCACGGCGTAGCTGGCGTATCCCGGGATCTCACAGGCCCAGGTGGGGCGGGGGCGTGCCTGGACCCTCTCTCTCGCCTTGGTTCGTGCCGACTCCGGTCCGGGGAACCTCAGCCCTGTGAGACCGCATACCGCGCCGTTGTCGATCGGTCGCGGTCCCGGGGCCGCCGCGAGGGCGGCGGGCGCGCGGAGCGGCTCCTTGGCGGGACAGCCCGCGCGTTCGGCCGCCCGGTTGGCCACGTCGGTCAGGAGCCGGGCGAGCTGCACGGGATCCGAGCCCTCCGGAGCGTATCCCTCGACGGCGGCGGGACCGCTCGCGTTCGTACAGGCGTCCGGCAGCAGGACCCAGCCGTGGGCACCGCCCACTGCGCCGGTCGCGCCGTCGGAGAAGAACGACATCCTCGCGGGGTTCAGCCAGCCGTCGCCGGTGAAGGGAAAGTCGCCGCGCTCACGGCCGGCCGAAATCCGGATCCGCTGGGTGTCCGTCCCCGGGAGGAAGGACGAGTTCTCCACGGTGCAGGTGAAGGCGAGCTGGTCGTCCGGCCGGGTGTCCAGACCGTCGCGGTCGGAGACGCGGCCGGACGACGGGAAGACGCCCACGGCCGAGTCGGTGGGCACGAGCCCCCCGCACACCTGATCGCGCCCGAAGAGGTTGGTGTTCCACCACAGGTGGGCGCCCACCGCGAGAACGGCGATCGCCAGGAGAGGAGCGATGACCTTCCGCCCCTTCCCGCCCTTCCGTCCCTTCCCGCCCCGCCGTCCCTTTTCACCCTTCCGTCCGAGATCTGCCGGTTCGCTGGTGTCGCTCATGTCACTTCCTCGTTCGCAGCGCCGAGTAGGCGTCCTCGCGGCCCGTGATGAAGCTCTGCTTGGCCTCGCCCTTGGCGTGTTCGTGCGCCTCGGAGCCCTGGATGCCCTGGGTGCTTCCCCAGGCGTCCATCAGCGCGTTCGTGCCGCCGACTCCGGTTGAGGTGGCGATGCTGTCCTTGGACCTGGCCACGTCTTCCGCGGCGGCCGACACGTCCTTGGAGTACTCGTAGGTGGCCGCGTCGACCATGCGCTGAATGGGGTCACCCACGACGGGGATCTGGGTGAAGAGGCCGCCGACGCCGTGGTACCCGTAGCGCATGGCATCGTTGAGGTTGCCGATCTTGGTGTCGCGGTCGTCGAGGATCATGTCGGATCCGATGGCCGTCATCGCGCCGTATACCTCGCCGACGTGGCGGGCCTTGTTGTCCCAGTCGCCGACGACGTTGCCCTGCTGGCCGGCCGTGGCGTCCCGCGCCGTGGCCAGGTACTCGGCCGAATAGCGCTTCTCGTTCTCGTACAGGAGGTCGTAGACGAGGACGGGCTTGCCGTCGGGAGTCGTCCCGTACGTGGCGTCGGACACCCCGCGCATCACCCGGAGCAGGCTGTGCTTGCTGTTGGTGATGCTCGAGTCGTCGCCGCGCGCGTTGATGCCTGAGCCGCCCTCTGGGCTGCTGGGCTCGGTGCCGCTCAGGATCGCGTGGGTGTCGACGGTGTAGTCGGCGAGGGCGCGGCCGAGGGGCACCTTCAGGTTGTCGGGGATGGTGTCGCCCTTGCTGTCCTTGTCCAGGACGTTGATGGACTCCTGCATCACCCGCGTCTGGGCCTCCGAATGGTGGTCGAAGGCCGCCCCGGCCGAGTCGGGCTCTCGCCCGGTGGTGGCGGCTTCGAGTGCTGCGCCCAGGCCGATCCGGCTCGTGTAGTCGTCGAATGTGCTGACCCCGTATCCCGTGATGACGTTCTTGGGCCAGTCGCGCGAGCCGTCCCCGCTGCCGAGCAGGTATTTCAGGTGGTCGTTGCCGACGTGGTCACCGGCCGGCCCGTTGCCCTGCGGGTCGAAGAACGCGGTCGCGGCCTCCGGGTTCTTGCTCATGACGCCGAGAAGGCCGTCGATCGGGTCGCTCTCGATCCCCTTGTCCTCCCAGCCGCCACCCCACTTGGTGAAGATGCCTTCGTGCTTCTTCTCCGCGTCGATCAGGTCGTCACCGAGCTGGTAGAGGAACTGGTCGTCGTACTTCGCGTCGGCGTGCTGCATCATGCTGACGAACGACTGATAGCCATAGAGCGGCTGGGTGTTGGATCCGAAGTTCTTGACGCCGGACTTGTCGAGGCTCTCGGTCCACTCTTTGTAGAACCGGCCGTCCGGGCTGTTCAGCCATGCGTTGAACTTCTTCGATCCCGGGGGCATCTCGGAGACCTTCCCCGGCACTTGGGTCGCTCCGGCCACCGTGTTGGCGAGCCCGCGCTCCACGTCCTGGTGTTCCTTGTCGTTGAGCTTTCCAGAGAGCTTGATGGTGCCGTCGGTGCCGAGGCCGGCAAGGAAGGTCTGGCTGAAGGCCTTGTTGTCGGCGTTGTCACGGAAGGCACGGTTCAGCTCGGCGTAGTCGGCGGCGGAGACCTTCTCGCCGCTGTTGATGCGCGTGGCGATGTCCTTGGCGTTCTCGGCCTCGTAGAGCTCGATGTCGCCCTTCGCCCCGGCGTTGAATCCGTTGAGCTGGTCGTCGCCCCTGCCGCCGATGTCCTTGTTGCTGTCGACGACGACGGCGTCGAGTGCGATCTTGACGCCCTCATCGGCGTCCGAGACGGCCTTCACGCGGTCGTCGAGGTGCTTCTGCCACTTGGCGACGCCTTCGCTGATCGTCCTCTGGCCGTCGGGGTCGTGCCGGTAGGCGCTGCGGTCGGCCTCGGAGAGTCTGGCCCAGTCGAAGGTGACGTTGCCCTGCTCCGACACGGCCATCCCGGCCTCGACGGCGTCGGCCCGGGCGGAGTCGAGCTTGTTCTTGAGGTCGACGAACTGGGTGTGGGCGTCGCGCAGGAGGGAGGCGATGGCCTTGGCCTGGGTCTGGGCGGCGGCGTACTCGTAGCGGGTGCCGGCGAAGTTGGTCTGGGCGACGCCCACGCTGACGCCGAGCCAGTTCGGGCCCATGGTGATCTTCTGGACGGAGTCCTTGTAGCGGTCCTCGACCTTCTTGATCTCGCCCGCCATCGACTCCCACTTGTCCGCGGCCGTCGTCAGCGCCCCGAAGTCGGTGGTCATGATCTCTTCGTACGTCAGCATCCGCTGCCCCCGTCGTTGAGCTTTGTCATCGTGGCCGCTCTATATGCCGTCGATCTTGGACTTCGACACCGGAGCGAACTGCCCACGGATGCCGAGGTCGTTGTGCGCGAAGAGCCCCGACGCGCCACGCAGCGCGCTCTTCTCCGACGACAGCCGGCCCATCAGCGTCTTGACCTGCTGGTCCCAGGTGTCCTGGACCTTCTTCAGCCCCGCGGCGGTCTGCCAGCCGTCGAACGCCTTGACGGCCGCGTTCGAGGACTCGTCGGCCCAGTCCGTGGCCTTCTTCGTGTTCGGCTCCAACTCGGTCTCGATCGTGTTGGCTGCCGCCTGCTTCTGCGCGGGCGTCGACGCGAAGTCACCCGGTCCACCGCTCCCCGTCGGCCCCGAAGGGTCACCGGGTACCTGGTTCAGCTGCATGCTCGACGACTGCCCTTCGGCCGCCTGCCCCCGCAGCGCGCCCCACTCCTGTTCGAATCCCATCGTGATCTCAGCTCCCCCTCACTTGGCTACGGAACTCCTCCAGCGGCATCGTCCGGTCCGCCGCCGGCAACGTGATCGTGAACTCTTCCCCGAACGAGTCGTACGTCGTCGTGCTGGACCGCCCGTTCCGCGTCGACTCCAGCAGGACGAGGCGTGAGGTGTCGCTCTCCACGTAGTACGTGTCGGAGGACGTGTCCGAGCCGTCGGCCGCCGCCTCGACGGTGAAGGCCTCGACGCTCCTGCCCCGCAGGGTGCGGTCGTGGTCGGAGGCGCGTTCCACCTGGGCGGGGATCTTGAAGTACGTGTCGCAGTCGGCGTCGTCGGGCAGCTCGGAGGTCACGTACGTCCCCTCCAACCGGGTCGGCACGGTGACCGACTCGCCCTTCTGCCCCAGAGCCTGAGCGAGGAGCGCCGCGCCGGTGTACGTCGTGCCGTCCTTGCAGTACATCTCGCCCGAGCCGCCGATCCAACTGGCCTTGAGGCGCAGCCCCTGGTCCGGGTTCCACCACATCTCCTGCCACCCACCGGCGAACGCGGTCGTGCCACCGGAGGAGTGGAAGGAGGAGGACCGCATCTCGTCGTTCGCCTCGTTGACCGCGCTGCAGCCGGTCAGCACCGTCGCGGCCACCGTCACCGCGGCACACGAGGCCACGGCACGGAGTGGACGCCGGGAGTGCCGCATCAGGATCTCGCGGACTGTCATGTCGTGCCGAACCTTTCGTTCGTCCTGCCGCTTGTCCGGACGTCCGGGCGCCGGGGCGGGCGGCCCTTCACCCGCCGCCGCCCGCCACCACCCCGCATCACTCCTTCGGCATCTGCCCCGTCTGCACCAGCGACGCCTGACCCCGCCGCGACACGAACAGGCCACGCCCCGCCGGCATCGGCCGCGGCCGGGCGTTGCCCAGCAGGTCGCCCTCCGAGGGGTCACCGGACAGGACCACGCCCTGCGCGCCCAGTTCCTTGATGCGCTGCATGAACGCCTCGTACATCGAGCGCGAGGCCCCCGCGCTGTTGCGGGCGATGATGAAGCGGACGCCCGTGTCACGGGCGAAGGGGAGGAACTCGGCGAGCGGCGCCAGCGGGTTGCCGGCGCTCGTCGCGACCAGGTCGTAGTCGTCCACGATGATGAAGACCTGCGGGCCCGACCACCAGCTGCGGTCGCGCAGCTGCTGCGGCGTCACGTCCTGCGGCGGCTGGCGCCGTGCGAAGACGCCCGACAGGGCCTCCATGTGCATCTGCATGGCGCCCGCCATCGGCGCGTACTCCAGGAGGTGCTCCTCCGGCAGACTGCCGAGCAGCGACCGCCGGTAGTCACCGACGACGAGCTTGGCCTCGTCGGGCGAGTAGCGCTCGCCGATCTGCTTGGCGATGAGCCGCAGCAGGTTGGTCTTGCCGGACTCGCTCTCGCCGAAGATCAGGAAGAACGGGTCGGTGTCGAAGTTGACGAACACCGGCTCCAGGCGCGTCTCGTCGATGCCGATCGCGATGCCGTGCTGCGGGAACTCGAAGCCCTTCGGCAGCCGGTCCGCCGACAGCTTGTGCGGCAGGAGCCGTACGGGCGGGGTCGACGGCCCGTGCCAGGCGCTGCGCACGGCCTCGACGAAGGCCGCCGTGCCCTCCGCGAGGTCGCCCGCCGAGCTCGATCCGTCGATGCGCGGCAGCGCGCCCATGAAGTGCAGCTTCTCCGGGACCTGGCCGCGGCCGGGCACCCCTTGCGGCACGTTCGCCGCGACCTTGCGGTCGAACTCGGAGTCCATGACGTCACCGAGCCGCAGCTCCAGACGCCCCAGCATCTGGTCCTTGAGGGCGGCGCGCACCTCCATGTAGCGGGCGGCGGTGATGACGACGTGGATGCCGTAGCCGAGGCCGCGGGAGGCGATGTCCGCGACGGACGCCTCCAGGCCCTCGTACTCGTTCTTGAAGCCGCCCCAGCCGTCGATGACCAGGAAGACGTCGCCCCAGGCCTCCGACGGCAGTTCGCCGGCCGCCCGCTTGCGCCGGTAGGTGGCGATGGAGTCGATGTTCTGCGAACGGAAGAACTCCTCGCGCCGGTTGAGCACGCCGAGCACCTCGGCGACCGTGCGCCGCACCCGCTCCGGGTCGAGCCGGGACGCGACCCCGCCGACGTGCGGCAGCTCCGCGATCGCGGACAGGCCGCCACCGCCGAAGTCCAGGCAGTAGAACTGCACCTCGGCCGGGGTGTGGGTGAGCGCGAACGACGAGATCAGCGCCCGCATCAGGGTCGACTTGCCGGACTGCGGACCGCCGACCACCATCATGTGGCCCGCCGCGCCGGAGAAGTCCCGGTACAGCACCTCACGCCGCTGCTCGAACGGCTTGTCGATGAGGCCCAGCGGCACGGTGAGCCCGCCCGGCCGGGTGTACTCGGTCGCCGTGAGCCCGCGGTCCGCCGTCTGCGCGAGCCCCGGCAGGAGCTGGTCGAGCGACGGCGCCTGGTCGAGCGGCGGCAGCCACACCTGGTGGGCCGGCACGCCCTGCCCCTCCAGGCGGCGCACGATCACGTCGAGCACGGTGTCCGCGAGCGCGTCGTCCTCCTCGGAGCGCTGCGCCGTCAGGTACGCCGGGTCCGGCGCCGCGTACACCACCGGCACCGGCGACGCGGTGAACAGCGCCGGACGCCGCTCGATCGGCATGTTGCCGGCCTCAAGACGCGGCCCGCCGGTGCGGTACGTACCGGAGACGTACGCCGCCTTGAAGCGGGTCATCTCGTCCGTACCGAACTTCAGATAGCCCGAACCGGGCACCGACGGCAGGTGGTAGGCGTCCGGCACACCGATCGCCGTGCGCGACTCCGCCGCCGAGAAGGTCCGCAGACCGATCCGGTACGAGAGGTACGTGTCGAGGCCGCGCAGCTTGCCCTCCTCCAGGCGCTGCGAGGCGAGCAGCAGATGCACACCCAGGGAGCGGCCGATGCGGCCGATCTGGATGAACATGTCGATGAAGTCGGGCTTGGCGGTGAGCAGCTCGGAGAACTCGTCGATGACCAGGACGAGCGAGGCCAGCGGCTCCAGCGGAGCGCCGGCCGCCCGCGCCTTCTCGTAGTCGTGGATGTTGGCGTAGTTGCCCGCCGAACGCAGCAGCTCCTGGCGCCGCTGCAGCTCGCCGCGGATCGCGTCACCCATGCGGTCGACCAGCGTCAGGTCGTCCGCCAGGTTGGTGATGACCGCCGCCACGTGCGGCATCTGCGACATGCCGGCGAAGGTCGCACCGCCCTTGAAGTCCGCGAGGACGAAGTTCAGCGTCTCCGAGGAGTGCGTCACCGCGAGGCCGAGGACCAGCGTGCGCAGCAGCTCCGACTTGCCGGAACCGGTCGCGCCCACGCACAGGCCGTGCGGACCCATGCCCTCCTGCGCGGCCTCCTTCAGGTCCAGCATGACCGGCCCGCCGTCCTCGCCGACGCCGATCGGCACCCGCAGCCGCTCCGCCACCGACCGCGGCCGCCAGGTGCGCGCCACGTCCACCGACGCCGCGTCGCCCAGGTTCAGCAGATCGGTGAAGTCCAGGTTGGCGAGGAGCGGTTCGTCGTCGTCTCCGCCACCCATCCGCAGCGGCGCCAGCTGCCGGGCCAGCGCCTCGGCGGCCTGGAGCGACATGACGTCCGGCACGCCCTCGTACGCGAAACCGCCACCGGACTCCAGGCGCAGCCGCCCGGGCCGCACGACCACCGACAGACCGCCGCGCGGCTCGTCGAGCTCGCCGGACACCACCTCCACGATGGTCACGCCCTGGAGCCCCTCGGCCGCCGCGAACAGCGAGTCCGGCGGCACCATCCCGCCGTCCAGGACGACCACCACGTGCGGCTGGTCCAGGACCGGCTGGCTGTCCCGGCTGAACCGCGGCCGCCCGTCGAGCCGCGACCGGAGCAGCTGCTCCAGCTCGCCCAGGTCGTCGCCGAACAGGCGCTTCGTGCCGGCCCCGTCGACCGCGCCCGGCACCTGCGTGTGCGGCAGCCACTTCGTCCAGTCCCAGCGCTCCTGCGCGCCCCGCGCCGCCACCACGGCCACCATCAGGTCGTCGGGGGAGTGCAGCGTGACCAGTTGGGCCACCAGACCGCGCGCCGCGGACTGCGCCGCCTCCGGGTCGCCGGACACCGTCACGTGGTAGAAGGCCCGCAGCGACACCGCCATCGGCAGCCCGTCCAGCGTGCCGTGCACCGCCAGGAACTGCTGCATCGCGCCCGCGCACAGCGGCTCCAGCTCGTCCACCGGAGCCGTGTCCGGCGCCACCAGCGGCGTCGCCAACTGCTGGGCGCCGAGCCCGATCCGCGCCTGCGCGAAGTCGTTGTCGCCGACCCGCCGCTCCCAGACCCGCGAGCCCTCGGCGACCACCGACCACAACTGCTCGGGCGCCGGGTGAAGGTACAGCTGCGCGTCGCGCTGCTTGCGCGCGGTGCGCCGCACCGCACGCCGTGTCTGGGCGAGGTATTTGAGGTAGTCCCGCCGGACATCGGCCATTTGCCCCTGCGCACCCCGGCGGAATCTGACGAACTGGGCGATCGCCATGCCGACCGTCGACGCCAGCATCAGCGTGCCCATGATCTTCATGATCGGGGACGGCGTCATGAAGAAGAACACCACCGAGGAGCCCATGCCGAGCATCGGCAGGAGCTGCATCAGCGCGGACTCCTGCTGCCCCCGCGGCAGTTCCGGCGGGGACTCCAGGACCAGTTCCTCGCTGGGGACTTCCGGAGGAAGGGACCTCGGCGGGCGTTTGACGACGATCTGGCTCACCGGCGCATCAATCCCTCGTTACGGGCGGGCTCGTGAGGGAGCTTCCGCACCGGCGCCCCGTTCGCGACGGTCTCCCCCCGAGAGCAAAGGATCCTACTTGCAGCCACTGACACAGGACCCCGGTAGGGTGACCCGCACCGTGCGCAACCGCGAATCAGGGGGTCCAGAAACGTGAGTACGACCGCAGCGACCGGCTTCTGCCGCGTCACCGTCGTGGCGCCGGACAGCCGCATCGACGTGGCACTCCCCGAGGACATCGCCGTCGCCGACGTCTACCCGGAGATCCTGCGGCTCACCGGACAGACCCAGCCGGCCGGCGCCCCCACCGGCTACCACCTCGTCCGCCGCGACGGCACCGTCCTCGACGGCGCCCGCACGCTCGCCGCCCAGCAGGTCCTCGACGGCGAGGTGCTCAGCCTGCGCCCGTTCGCGGAGTCCCTGCCGCCCGCCGTCTTCGACGACGTCTCCGACGCCGTCGCCTCCGCCGTCACCCGCGACCGGCACCTGTGGAGCGACGAGCTGCTGCGCGGCGCCGGACTCGTCGGCGCGGTGCTGCTGCTCGTCCTCATGGGCTTCGTGCTCTGGTTCGCCGACCCGGTCCGCCACGACATGCACAGCCTGCCCGGCATCATCGCGGGCGCCGGCGGCGTGCTCCTCACGGCCTTCGCCGGCGTCCGCGCCCGGGTGTACGGGGACCGGGCCACCGCCGTCACCCTCGGCCTCGGCGCGCTGCCGCTGCTGCTCATCGCCGGCTCCGGGATCATTGCCCCCGACGCCGGCCACGGCCCCGGCCGGCTCCAGTTCCTGCTCGGCTGCGTCACCGTCCTGGTCGCCGCCGTCACCCTCGTCGCGCTCACCCCGAGCGGCGACGCCCCCTTCGTCGCCGCGACCTTCCTGGCCACCGTCGGCACCCTCGCCACCTTCGCCGCGATCCTCACCGAGGCGTCCGCCACCGAGACCGCCGCCGTCTGCGTGCCCGCCGCCATCGGCCTGGTCGCCTTCCTGCCCGGCCTCTCGGCCCGCTTCGCCCGCCTCCCCATCGGCTACGCCTCCCCGCGCAGCGCCACCGACGACGACTTCGCCGCCGACCCGCACCAGCCCGTGCTCGCCGAGGCCCAGCCCGTCGACGCCGAGCGGATCGCGCTGCAGGCCCGCCGCGGCCACGAGATGCTGCTCGGCCTGGTCGGCGGCTGCGCGGCCGTCGTCGTCGGCTCCTGCGCCGTGCTCGGCTTCGCCGGGAACGTCTGGGGCCAGCTGCTCGCTCTCGCCGCCGGCCTCGCGATGCTGCTGCGCGCCCGCCTCTTCCGCTACACCTCGCAGGTCGCCTGCGTCCTGGTGGCCGGCCTCGCCGCGATCGCCCTGCTGATCCTGGGCCTCTCCCTGAACCCGCCGACCGACCTGGTCGCGGACCTCGTGATGTACGGGGACCGCGGCGGCCTCGACATCCGTACGATCTGGCTCACCGCGGCCGTCGCCGCCGGCGCCGCCCTCGTCACCGCGATCGGCCTGATCATCCCGCGCAAGGGCCTGTCACCCTTCTGGGGGAGGCTGCTCGACCTCACCGAGGGCTTCGTCCTGCTCGCGCTGGTCCCGCTGTGCCTCGCCGTCCTCGACGTCTTCATGCGGGCCCGCTCGCTCACCGGCTGAGCCCGGGCCCGTACGAAGGGCGCCTCCGGGTACCCCTGGGCGAGCTGGTACGCTGTGTGACGGCCGTTTGTGTACGCGCTCCCGGAAGCTTCGAACCTCTGGAAGCAGCGCTCATCGGACCTTCGCTCCCGAGTCACGGAAGTTTCCCCTGAGACCTAGACCAGGGGCACTCGTGGGCGCACGAACCAAGAGGAGATCCGCGTGGCTCTCGACGCCGCCGTCAAGAAGCAGATCATGGCCGAGTTCGGCACCAAGGAGGGCGACACCGGCTCCCCCGAGGTCCAGGTCGCGATGCTGTCCCGCCGCATCTCGGACCTGACCGAGCACCTCAAGTCCCACAAGCACGACCACCACTCCCGTCGTGGTCTGCTGATCCTGGTCGGTCAGCGCCGCCGTCTGCTGCAGTACCTGGCCAAGAAGGACATCCAGCGCTTCCGTACGCTGGTCGACCGCCTCGGCATCCGCCGCGGTGCGGCCGGCGGCGCCAAGTAAGGACGCCGTGAAGGGAGCGGTTCCCACTTTCAGGGGGCCGCTCCCTTTGCTGTACGTGCGCGAAGGTGCCACCGGACCTTAGTCTGGTCGCACAACGCCACATCACCGCGCGAGAAGCAGCCGGCCCGCCGCCGGTCCTCGGTAGTGGTCCCCGGGCAGAACTCCCGGAGGCTTCGATCGAAGACCGGCCCGCCATCACAGTGCTTCTCCCGCACCGTCCCGGACCACACGGGTCCGCGGACGCAAAGACGAACACGTAGGAGAAACCGCTAGTGGAGAACGAGACCCACTACGCCGAGGCCGTCATCGACAACGGCGCCTTCGGCACCCGCACCATCCGCTTCGAGACGGGCCGTCTGGCCCGCCAGGCCGCCGGCTCCGCCGTCGCGTACCTGGACGACGACACGATGGTCCTCTCCGCGACCACCGCGTCGAAGAAGCCCAAGGACCAGCTCGACTTCTTCCCGCTGACGGTGGACGTCGAGGAGCGGATGTACTCCGCCGGCAAGATCCCCGGCTCCTTCTTCCGCCGGGAGGGCCGGCCCTCCGAGGACGCGATCCTCACCTGCCGCCTGATCGACCGCCCGCTGCGCCCGTCCTTCAAGAAGGGCCTGCGCAACGAGATCCAGGTCGTCGCCACGATCATGGCGCTCAACCCCGACCACCTGTACGACGTCGTCGCGATCAACGCCGCGTCCGCGTCCACCCAGCTGGCCGGCCTGCCCTTCTCCGGCCCGATCGGCGGCGTCCGCGTCGCCCTGATCAAGGGCCAGTGGGTCGCGTTCCCGACGCACACCGAGCTCGAGGACGCCGTCTTCGACATGGTCGTCGCGGGCCGCACCCTGGAGGACGGCGACGTCGCGATCATGATGGTCGAGGCCGAGGCCACCGAGCAGACCATCCAGCTCGTCAAGGGCGGCGCCGAGGCGCCGACCGAGGAGATCGTCGCCGCCGGCCTCGAGGCCGCGAAGCCGTTCATCAAGGTCCTGTGCAAGGCCCAGGCCGACCTCGCCGCCAAGGCCGCCAAGCCCGAGACCGAGTTCCCGATCTTCCTGGACTACCAGGACGACGTGTACGCGGCCCTGTCCGACGCGGTCCGCGCCGAGCTCGCCCAGGCGCTCACCATCGCCGGCAAGCAGGAGCGCGAGGCCGAGCTCGACCGCGTCAAGGAGCTCGCCGCCGAGAAGCTCCTCCCGGCCTTCGAGGGCCGCGAGAAGGAGATCTCCGCCGCCTACCGCTCCCTGACCAAGGCCCTGGTGCGCGAGCGCGTCATCAAGGACAAGGTCCGCATCGACGGCCGTGGCGTGACGGACATCCGTACGCTCGCCGCCGAGGTCGAGGCGATCCCGCGCGTGCACGGCTCCGCCCTGTTCGAGCGTGGCGAGACCCAGATCCTGGGCGTCACCACCCTCAACATGCTCCGCATGGAGCAGCAGCTGGACACCCTCTCCCCGGTGACCCGCAAGCGCTACATGCACAACTACAACTTCCCGCCGTACTCCACCGGCGAGACCGGCCGCGTCGGCTCCCCGAAGCGCCGCGAGATCGGCCACGGCGCCCTCGCCGAGCGCGCCCTCGTCCCGGTCCTGCCGACCCGCGAGGAGTTCCCCTACGCGATCCGCCAGGTGTCCGAGGCCCTCGGCTCCAACGGCTCGACGTCCATGGGCTCGGTCTGCGCCTCCACCATGTCGCTGCTGAACGCCGGTGTGCCGCTGAAGGCCCCCGTCGCCGGTATCGCCATGGGCCTGATCTCCCAGGAGATCGACGGCGAGACGCACTACGTCACCCTCACCGACATCCTCGGTGCGGAGGACGCGTTCGGCGACATGGACTTCAAGGTCGCCGGTACGAAGGAGTTCGTCACCGCCCTCCAGCTCGACACCAAGCTGGACGGCATCCCGGCCTCCGTCCTGGCCGCGGCCCTCAAGCAGGCCCGCGACGCCCGCCTCCACATCCTCGACGTGATGATGGAAGCGATCGACACGCCGGACGAGATGTCCCCGAACGCCCCGCGGATCATCACCGTCAAGATCCCCGTGGACAAGATCGGTGAGGTCATCGGCCCCAAGGGCAAGATGATCAACCAGATCCAGGAGGACACCGGCGCCGAGATCACGATCGAGGACGACGGCACCATCTACATCGGTGCCGCCGACGGCCCGGCCGCCGAGGCCGCCCGCGCCACGATCAACGGCATCGCCAACCCGACCATGCCGGAGGTCGGCGAGCGCTACCTGGGTACGGTCGTCAAGACCACCACCTTCGGTGCCTTCGTCTCCCTCATGCCCGGCAAGGACGGCCTGCTGCACATCTCGCAGATCCGCAAGCTCGCCGGTGGCAAGCGCGTGGAGAACGTCGAGGACGTGCTCGCGGTCGGCACCAAGGTGCAGGTCGAGATCGCCGAGATCGACCAGCGCGGCAAGCTCTCCCTGATCCCCGTGATCGAGGGCGAGGAGACTGAGAAGGACGCTGCCGACCAGTGACGTCCCGCAGTTCCGCGACGACGGCCCGCCCCTCCTCCGAGGGGCGGGCCGTCGCCCGTACCCAAACGCTTCTTCCGGGCCGGAACGGCGTCGGCATCGTCCGCCGCACGACCCTCCCCGGCGGCCTCCGCATCGTCACCGAGACCCTGCCCTCGGTGCGCTCCGCCACCTTCGGCATCTGGGCGCACGTCGGCTCCCGCGACGAGACCCCGGCGCTGAACGGTGCCACCCACTACCTGGAGCACCTCCTCTTCAAGGGCACCGCGAAGCGGTCCGCCCTCGACATCTCCGCCGCGATCGACGCGGTCGGCGGCGAGATGAACGCCTTCACGGCGAAGGAGTACACCTGCTACTACGCCCGGGTCCTCGACACCGACCTGCCGCTGGCGATCGACGTCGTCTGCGACATGCTCACCGGCTCGCTCATCCTCGAAGAGGACGTCAACGTCGAGCGCGGCGCGATCCTCGAAGAGATCGCGATGACCGAGGACGACCCCGGCGACGTGGTCCACGACCTGTTCGCGAAGACGATGTTCGGCGACACCCCGCTGGGCCGCCCGGTCCTCGGCACCGTCGAGACCGTCAGCGCCCTCGACCGCGGCCGGATCGCCCGCTTCTACAAGAAGCACTACGACCCGACGCACCTGGTCGTCGCAGCCGCCGGCAACGTCGACCACGCCACGGTGGTACGCCAGGTCCGCCGCGCCTTCGAGAAGGCCGGCGCCCTCACCCGTACCGCCGCCGTCCCCGTCGCCCCGCGCGACGGACACCGCACGATCAAGACGGCCGGAAGGGTCGAGGTCCTCGGCCGCAAGACGGAGCAGGCGCACGTGGTGCTCGGCATGCCGGGCCTGGCCCGCACCGACGAGCGCCGCTGGGCGCTCGGCGTCCTGAACACCGCCCTCGGCGGCGGCATGTCCTCCCGCCTCTTCCAGGAGGTGCGGGAGAAGCGCGGCCTGGCCTACAGCGTGTACTCGTACACCTCCGGCTTCGCGGACTGCGGCCTCTTCGGCGTGTACGCGGGCTGCCGGCCCAGCCAGGTCCACGACGTGCTGAAGATCTGCCGGGACGAGCTCGAGAAGGTGGCCTCCGACGGGCTCACCGACGAGGAGATCGCCCGCGCCGTCGGCCAGCTCTCCGGCTCCACCGTGCTCGGCCTGGAGGACACCGGCGCGCTGATGAACCGCATCGGCAAGAGCGAGCTGTGCTGGGGCACCCAGATGTCGGTCGACGACATGCTGGCCACCATCGCCGCCGTCACCCCCGAGGAAGTGCGCGCGGTGGCCCGCGATGTACTGGAGCAGCGGCCCTCGCTCTCGGTGATAGGACCGCTGAAGGACAAGCAGGCCGACCGCCTCCACTCCGTGGTCGCCTGAGCACCCCGTTCCCGCACCCAAGTCCCGCACCCTAAGGAATCAGATGAGCAAGCTGCGCGTGGCGGTCCTCGGAGCCCAGGGCCGCATCGGCTCCGAGGCGGTCAGGGCCGTCGAGGCCGCCGAGGACATGGAACTGGTCGCCGCCCTCGGCCGCGGCGACAAGCTGGAGTCCCTCGTCGAGGCGGACGCCCAGGTCGCCGTCGAGCTGACCACCCCCGGCTCGGTCATGGGCAACCTCGACTTCTGCGTGCGCCACGGCATCCACGCGGTCGTCGGGACCACCGGCTGGACCGAGGAGCGCCTCGCGCAGCTCGGGGGCTGGCTCGACCAGTCCCCGCAGACCGGTGTGCTGATCGCGCCGAACTTCTCCATCGGCGCGGTCCTCACCATGAAGTTCGCGCAGCTCGCGGCCCCGTACTTCGAGTCCGTCGAGGTCGTCGAACTGCACCACCCGCACAAGGTGGACGCCCCCTCCGGCACCGCCACCCGCACCGCCCAGCTGATCGCCGCCGCCCGCGCCGAGGCCGGCCGCGGCGCCCAGCCGGACAACACCGCGCACGGCCTCGAAGGCGCCCGCGGCGCCGACGTGGACGGCGTCCGGGTGCACTCCGTACGCCTCGCGGGCCTGCTCGCCCACCAGGAGGTGCTGCTCGGCGGCGAGGGCGAGACCCTCACCGTGCGGCACGACTCGCTGCACCACTCCAGCTTCATGCCGGGCATCCTGCTCGGCGCCCGCCGCGTCGTGACCACCCCGGGCCTCACCTTCGGCCTGGAACACTTCCTGGACCTGGGCTGACGGTCATGGGCGGAAAGATCACGTACGTCTTCCTCGCCACCGTCCTCGTGCTCGTCTTCGGCGTGGTGGGGATGGAGGGCGTCCTCCTGCTGCTGACCGGCGAGCCGGCGGCGATGGGCATGGGCGCCGTCGCCTTCGTGCTGCCGGTGGTGGGCGCCTGGTTCCTCTGGAAGAACACCCGCTTCGCGCGCCGGGCGAACCGGCTTGCCGCGCTCCTGGAGGCCGAGGGCGGCCTGCCCGTCGACGAGCTGAGGCGTACGGAGGGCGGCCGCATCGACCGCGACTCGGCCGACGAGGTCTTCGCCCGGCGCAAGGCCGAGACGGAGGACTCGCCGGACGACTGGCGCTGCTGGTTCCGCCTCGCGGTGGCCTACCACGACGCCCGCGACACCCCGCGGGCCCGCCAGGCCATGCAGCGCGCGATCGCGCTGCACGAGGCGGCCTGAGCCGTACGCCGGGGTCAGCCGTACGCCGGGGTCAGCGCGCTCCGGCGTACGCCGGGCTCTCCGCCTGCTCCGCGTGCTCGCCGTACTCGGCGTTCCAGGCCTCGACCGTGTCCGCGGCGCGGTCGAAGGCCTCGACGCGGGAGAGGAAGTCGGCGTTGTGATCGGTGAGCAGCGGGGTCTGCTCACCGTCGCGCCGTACGAGGACGAGGGCCTGGCCCTGGACCGTGCGGGGCAGTCCCAGCCAGCGCACCGGCTGCTGGGCGGTGCGCACCGAGGCGGCCTCCCGCCACGGCACGGTCCGCGTCCTGAGGAAGGAGACCTGCCGTAGGCCCGCCCGGCTCACCCAGACACCCATGCGCAGCAGGCGCAGCGCGCCGCAGATGACCAGCGCGGCGCACCCGAAGGTGAGCCCCGCCCCGCCCAGCGCGCCGGCGGCGGCGATGACGACGGCCGCGATCAGCACGAACGAGGCGAGCAGCAGCGCCAGCGCGGCGATCCCCACCCGCCACGGCCCGGGCCGGTACGGCCGACGCCACACGTCGTGGTCGTCGAACGGCAGGGCGACGTCGTCGGCGCCGAAATCACGGTCGGCCGTCAGAAAGGGCAGGGGCACGACGGGTCCTCACTCACAAGCACGTTCGGTGGGCTGTGCCCGGTGAGGCTACCTCAGCGCCCGTCGGAAGCCTCGGACTGCTGCTGGCGCCCGTTCGCGTGCTGGGAGTCCAGGGACGGCATACCGAGGACGAGGGAACCCACGAGGCCGGCGGCCACGGTCAGTCCGATCAGCGTACGGCCCAGGAGCTGGCCCGGCCTGAGCCGCTCCCGCGGCGGCGGAGTGACGTTACTGCGGAAGCTGTCGGACTCCGCGACGAACGCGAACGGTACGGCTTCTCGCCGGCTGGGCATGGGGCCACGCTCCCTGGGATTCGATGCCGAAAGGTGCCTGTCGTCTCTACAGACGACGGAAGCGGCGCTTAGGTGCCGTTTTTTCATCAAAGCGGCCGAATCTCATCCTCAGGGAGGACGTCGTTAGAGTGGACGACGCCACCCGCACTGACTGGAAGGACCGCCGGTGACCGACACCCCTGCAGAGAACGTCAAGATCGAACTACGGAGCGACGTCACCGTTGAGCTGGTCAAGAGCGCGGCGGCCGACTCCGACGTCCTCTGGGCGGCTCGGGTGTCCACGGCGGGCGAGCAGTCCCTGGAGGAGCTCCAGAAGGACCCGGAGCGCTCGAAGGGCCTGATCAACTACCTGATGCGGGACCGCCACGGCAGCCCCTTCGAGCACAACTCGATGACCTTCTTCATCAGCGCCCCGATCTTCGTGTTCCGCGAGTTCATGCGGCACCGGGTGGGCTGGTCGTACAACGAGGAGTCGGGCCGCTACAGGGAGCTGGAGCCGGTCTTCTACGTCCCCGACACCTCCCGCAAGCTGGTCCAGGAGGGCCGCCCGGGCAAGTACGTCTTCGTCGAGGGCACCGAGGCGCAGCACGAGCTGACGAGCCGGGCCATGGAGGACTCGTACCGCCAGGCGTACGGGACGTACCAGGAGATGCTGGCCGCCGGCGTCGCCCGCGAGGTCGCCCGTTCGGTCCTGCCGGTGGGTCTTTACTCCTCGATGTACGCGACCTGCAACGCGCGCTCGCTGATGCACTTCCTCGGCCTGCGCACCCAGCACGAGCTCGCCGCCGTGCCGTCCTTCCCGCAGCGGGAGATCGAGATGGTCGGCGAGAAGATGGAGGAGCACTGGGCCCGGCTGATGCCGCTGACCTACGCCGCCTTCAACAAGAACGGCCGGGTGGCTCCGTAGCTCCGTAGCAACGCACACGTCGCCACGCACAAAAGTACGAAGTTCGCGAGCGAAGTGTCCGTATTGCGACGTTTCGTGAAGTTCATCTAGGCTGATCAAACGGACCCGGCACTGCTTGAACCCCCGAGCAGGCAGTGCCGGGCTCCCTTTATCGCGTCCCCCGAGGGGGCACCCGGCGCTGAGCAGCGAGTAGCGTGTTACCCATGGCTCCGATCTCCACTCCGCAGACCCCCTTCGGGCGGGTCCTCACCGCCATGGTCACGCCCTTCACGGCGGACGGCGCACTCGACCTCGACGGCGCCCAGCGACTCGCCACCCACCTCGTCGACGCGGGCAACGACGGCCTGATCGTCAACGGCACCACCGGCGAGTCCCCGACCACCACCGACGCGGAGAAATCGCAGCTCGTACGGGCCGTACTGGAGGCGGTCGGCGACCGCGCCCACGTCGTCGCCGGCATCGGAACCAACGACACCCACCACACCCTCGAACTCGCCCGTACGGCGGAGCGCGACGGCGCGCACGGCCTGCTCGCCGTCACCCCGTACTACAACAAGCCCCCGCAGGAGGGCCTGTACCGGCACTTCTCGGCCATCGCCGACGCCACCGAGCTCCCGGTGATGCTCTACGACATCCCCGGCCGCAGCGGCGTCCCGATCGACACCGAGACCATCGTCCGGCTCGCCGAGCACCCCCGGATCGTCGCCAACAAGGACGCCAAGGGCGACCTCGGCCGCGCGAGCTGGGCCATCGCCCGGTCGGGCCTCGCCTGGTACTCCGGCGACGACATGCTCAACCTGCCGCTGCTCTCGGTCGGCGCCTGCGGCTTCGTCTCCGTCGTCGGCCACGTCGTCGCCCCCGAGCTGCGCGCCATGGTCGACGCCTACCTGGCCGGCGACGTCCAGAAGGCCACCGAGATCCACCAGCGGCTGCTCCCGGTCTTCACCGGCATGTTCCGCACCCAGGGCGTCATGACCACCAAGGCCGCCCTCGCCCTCCAGGGCCTGCCGGCCGGCCCGCTGCGGCTGCCGCTCGTCGAGCTCTCCGCCGAGGAGACCGCCCAGCTCAAGGTCGACCTGGCCGCCGGCGGGGTACAGCTCTGACAACAGACTTCACAACTGAACACCCGTAACTGAACACCCGTAACTGAAGACAAACAGCAAGTGCACGAATGTCATGCGCGCCACGTGCCGAAGCGGTACGTGGCGCGTGTGGTGAGGAGAGACTTTTGAGCCATCCGCATCCCGAACTCGGCGCCCCGCCGAAGCTTGCCAAGGGCGGCCTCCGCGTCACCCCGCTCGGCGGCCTCGGTGAGATCGGCCGGAACATGACGGTCTTCGAGTACGACGGCCGCCTCCTGATCGTCGACTGCGGCGTCCTCTTCCCCGAGGAGGAGCAGCCGGGCGTCGACCTGATCCTGCCCGACTTCACCACCATCCAGGACCGCCTCGACGACGTCGTCGGCATCGTCCTGACCCACGGCCACGAGGACCACATCGGTGGCGTGCCGTACCTGCTCCGCATGAAGCAGGACATCCCGCTCATCGGCTCCAAGCTGACCCTCGCCCTCATCGAGGCCAAGCTCCAGGAGCACCGCATCCGTCCGCTCACCCTCGAGGTGGCGGAGGGGGACCGGGAGCGCCTCGGTCCCTTCGACTGCGAGTTCATCGCCGTCAACCACTCCATCCCGGACGCCCTGGCCGTCGCCATCCGCACCCCTGCGGGCATGGCCGTCCACACCGGCGACTTCAAGATGGACCAGCTCCCGCTGGACAACCGCCTCACCGACCTGCACGCCTTCGCGCGGCTGAGCGAGGAGGGCATCGACCTCCTGCTCACCGACTCGACGAACGCCGAGGTCCCGGGCTTCACGCCGCACGAGCGCGACATCTCCAACGTCCTGCGCAACGTCTTCGCGAACGCCCAGAAGCGCATCATCGTGGCCAGCTTCGCCAGCCACGTGCACCGCATCCAGCAGATCCTGGACGCCGCCCACGAGTACGGCCGCCGGGTCGCCTTCGTCGGCCGCTCCATGGTCCGCAACATGGGCATCGCCCGTGACCTGGGCTACCTGCGCGTCCCCGCCGGCCTCGTCGTCGACGTCAAGACCCTCGACGACCTGCCGGACGACGAGGTCGTGCTGGTCTGTACGGGCTCCCAGGGCGAGCCGATGGCCGCCCTCTCCCGGATGGCCAACCGCGACCACCAGATCCGGATCGTCCCCGGCGACACCGTGATCCTGGCGTCCTCGCTCATCCCGGGCAACGAGAACGCGGTCTACCGCGTGATCAACGGCCTGACCCGCTGGGGCGCCAACGTCGTCCACAAGGGCAACGCCAAGGTCCACGTCTCGGGCCACGCCTCCGCCGGCGAGCTGCTGTACTTCTACAACATCTGCAAGCCGAAGAACCTCATGCCGGTCCACGGCGAATGGCGCCACCTGCGCGCCAACGCCGAGCTCGGCGCGATGACGGGCATCCCCAAGGACCACATCGTCATCGCCGAGGACGGCGTCGTCGTCGACCTGGTCGACGGCCGCGCCCGGATCACCGGCAAGGTCCAGGCGGGTTACGTGTACGTGGACGGCCTCTCGGTCGGCGACGTCACCGAGGCCTCCCTGAAGGACCGCCGGATCCTCGGTGAGGAGGGCATCATCTCGGTCTACGTGGTCGTGGACGCCTCCACCGGCAAGATCGTGGGCGGCCCGCACGTCCACGCCCGCGGCTCCGGCATCGAGGACTCCGCCTTCGACGCGGTGCTCCCGAAGATCGACCAGGCCCTGAACAAGTCCGCCCAGGACGGCGTGGTCGAGCCGCACCAGCTCCAGCAGCTGATCCGCCGCACGGTGGGCAAGTGGGTCTCCGACACCTACCGCCGCCGCCCGATGATCCTCCCGGTGGTCGTGGAGGTCTGACGGGCCGCCGGCTCGTACGGCTGAGGGGGGCGCCTCGATTTGCATCGGGGCGCCCCCCTCAAGTACGTTTACGGCTCCGCCAGAGGGGAAGCCCCGGGCACCACCGTGTGCCAGGAGAGTGAAACTGAAGGACGGGAAATCCGACTCAGAACTTCTGATAAAGTCGGAGAGCGCCGGAAGGCCCCGAAAGAAACGACGAAAGTCGGGAAAGCGGGACCGGAAAGCACCGAGGAAATCGGATCGGAAAGATCTGATAGAGTCGGAAACGAAGGAAGCGCCCGGAGGAAAGCCCGCGAGGGTGAGTACA